>QHBL01000402.1 GCA_003244125.1 Chthoniobacterales bacterium | reverse complement strand
ATCTCCAGGGCACATTCGGCCGGCGCTTCCGGGCTGTCATAAAAAACCAACGCCATTCCGTCCCCGGTCGGCAGCTTTACCAGACGTCCGGTCTGTTCCGCCGCGCGAAACGAGTCCGTCTGCCGCACCGTCTCATTAAGAAGCTCGAGCAGGTTCCTTTGCTCGTCGATAAGCAGCTTCGAGTAGCCGACGATGTCGAGGAAGAGAACATGCGCGATCTTTAGTTCCACGGCCTTTTCCATCTCCGTCGGGTTTACCAGTTGCGCTTCTTCGGAGTTCTGCAAAATGGGCTGCATATGCGCGATTGGCCAGTGCGAGTGCGCCGTCAAAATGTTACCTCGGCCGTCGTCAAACGGGTTCCTGCGTCTTTTCTGCGCTTCTCTGCAGAATGTTTGCCGCTTACCCCGCAGTGCCGACGATCACGATGACCGCGACAAGCGCGCAGGCGATACCCGCGTTTTGCACAACGCTGAGACGCTCACCCAGAACGAAGCGGGCGAGAATGACCGTGCTCGCTGGATAAAGCGAAACGAGCGTGACGACGATGCTCAACGGGCCCACGCGCGCGGCGATCATCATTAGAACATTGCCGAGCATATCGAGCGCGCCACCGGCTGCTGCCGTGACGCTGGCAGGTCGCCGCATTCGTAGCGTCTTTCCGGTAACGAGCGCCACCATCGCAAACAACGTCACCGATATAAGCCGCGCCACCACGAGCGGCCACATGCCGGAAGCGCGCGTTGTTCGCGCGAGCGAGAGGAAGAAAACACCGACGACAACACCAGCGAGCAGCGCGAGCAACACGCCCGGAGATACCCGGCCGGTCCCGACTTGGCTTCCGTTATTCCCGGAGGCGCTTGATTGCTGGCTCACCATCACGATTGCGACAAGTGCGAGGACAATTCCGCCTGCCGTCACGACGCTGACTCGCTCGCCCATGGCAAAGCCGAATAACACGGGGATGATTGCGGAAACTACCGCCGTGATTGGCGCGACAACCGCCATCGTTCCGATAGCGAGCGCGCGATAGAGCATCGCGACACCCACACCGCCGGAAACTCCAGCGCACGCGCCCCACCACCAATCCTGCCGCGAAACCACAGCAGTGGGCAAAAACGGCAGCGCGCCCAGCAAAAGCACGAGTCCGACGAATTGTGAGCTAACGACGGTCGCGATCGTGTTCGCCCGACGCGCGGTTAGACCGCCAAAAAAATCCGCAGCGCCGTAAAAGATCGCGGCGCTGAGCGCGAGAAGCATGTTCGTGTCCGCCGAAATGCTACGCGTTGTCCGTCGCCGCCAGGGCGGAAACCCAGCAGCCGTTTAGGATTACGACTCCCTCTCCTTCGGCGCGAGACCGTTGCCCCGAAGCCAGGTGCGCACCGCGTCATTAAACTCGCGCGGCTTTTCCATCGTGATTAAATGGGAGACGTTCCCCCACATTTGATAATCCAGCTTCGGCACGAGACCGCGCACGAACTGTTCGTACTCCGCCGTCCACCCCGGCTGCTTGGCCATGATCATCAACACCGGCACATCAATTGTGTCCGGTTTCCACAACTCAGGATCGAGCGTGCTTTCCAGCTCACTTACTGCGACGTGTTGCGGCGTGCGTAAGATCGTCGTCTTGATCTGCTCGCGCAGCGTCTGGTCTTTGATCGACCCGGTCAGTCCCTCGACGAACTTACCCGTCATCTCTGGATAATCCGGCCCATGGAATGGCTCGAGAAACTTTTTGATGGTGGCGGCATCAGCCAGCGGTCGTAACGCGCCATCGACGATCACCAATCCGCGCACCTTCGTCGGAAACTCGCGATAGAACTGCCGAATCACCGGTGTGCCATTGGTGTGGCCGATAAGGACGGCCGCGTTCACCTTGGCATCACCCAACACCGCACCGATCGCGCGCGCGTAAAGATGCAGGTGTAAGGCAACTCCGGTTTGTCGCTCTGTCCGTGGCCAGGAAGATCAATGGTAATGCAGCGCATCTCACGTCCGAGCTCCGGCGCCTGCGCCTTCCAGACCGTCTCATCGCACGCCCAGCCATGAACGAACACGAGCGTAGGGTCCGTATTCCCGTAGACGGTGTAATGAACTTTCGAGCCTTCAGATTCGGCGAAGTGTGATTGCTCGTTCATCGCTTCGCTATGCGCGATGAGAGCAGGTGCCAATGTCATGAGCAGGAGAAAAGTCGAACGACTCATTGCTCGTGACCTTATACACCCATTGCCGCGATGACAATCCGGCAGCGAACTTTGCGCCCGGTGTGACGCGACGAGCGCCATCATCAACATCTTTTCGGTACGCGTTCTCTCCTGCGACTCTCATCAACCGCTGAGTTTCCGGTTCGACAAAAAGCGTTGCATTGTCCCTGACATCGACGTGCTTTTTGCACACAACACAACGTTGGTCGCGTCGATTGGTTCAGGCGCATGACGAGGATATTATTAAATGCAAAACACCAAAGCCTACTCTGCTGACTGTGCGACATCACCCTTGGCCCACACCACGATCCCGCGACGCGATCCAACCGACCACGACGTTCAGATCGAGATTCTCTTCTGCGGCATTTGTCATTCCGACCTGCATTCAGTCCGCAATGAATGGAGCGAGTTCATGCCGACGGTTTATCCGATTGTGCCAGGTCATGAGATCATCGGGCGCGTGACGAAGGTCGGCTCGGCTGTGAGTAAGTATAAGCCCGGCGATCTTGCCGCAGTCGGTTGCCTGGTGGACTCGGATCGCACCTGCCCGAATTGCCAGGCTGGCTACGAAAACTTCTGCCCAAACCTGACACTCACCTTCAACTCGCCGGACAAACATAAGACAGCGCCTGTCACTTACGGCGGATATTCCGACAATATCGTCGTGGACGAGCGCTTCGTCTTACGTCTTCCTGCGAACCTTGATCTCGCAGGCGCGGCGCCGCTCCTTTGTGCGGGAATCACCACTTACTCGCCGCTTCGGCATTGGGGTGTGGCCAGGGGGAAGAAGGTCGGCGTCGTCGGTCTCGGCGGACTCGGGCATATGGGAGTGAAGTTCGCCCACGCCTTCGGAGCTCACGTCGTCGTCTTCACCACCTCGCCGAACAAGAAGGAGGACGCGCTTCGCCTCGGTGCAAATGAGGTTGTGGTCTCCCGCAACTCCGATGAAATGGAGAAACATACCGGCAGCTTCGACTTCATCCTCGATTGCGTCTCCGCCGATCACGACATCGGGACTTACATCAATCTGCTTGGCCGCGACGGCAATCTTACTCTCGTCGGCGCGCCCTCCGAACCATTAAGGGTCGCCGCCTTCAGTCTTATTATGGGCCGCCGCAGTCTTTCTGGCTCAATGATCGGCGGAATTCCCGAAACTCAGGAAATGCTCGATTTTTGCGGCGAACACAACATCACCGCCGACGTCGAAGCGATCCCGATCCAGAAAGTCAACGAAGCGTACGAGCGATTGCTCAAGTCGGATGTGAAGTATCGCTTCGCCATCGATATGGCTTCGCTCAAATCCGAGTAGCCATAGCTGGAGTAATTGAGGAGTCGTTAGGCGGATGGTACAAGAAAACCAGAATATGTCTTACCTACGCCTTGTCCTTGTGTTCTCCCTTTTTCTGATTAGCTCTACTTAAAAGAAAACGCCTTCTATGGAAATGAAACGAATTGGCTCCCAACCCTCCGCTAAAGGGCCGGCTGAATGGTTTACCGGCGTAGTTCGCATCGACCCGCTATTTGAAGCGCCAGCCCCGGCACGCGTTCGTGGCGCGAGCGTGACCTTCGAACCGGGCGCTCGCACCGCGTGGCACACTCATCCGCTGGGACAGACGCTGATCGTCACCGCCGGTTGCGGCCGGGCGCAGCGGGAAGGCGGTGCGGTTGAGGAGATCCGACCCGGTGACGTGGTTCGGTTTTCTCCTAACGAGAAACATTGGCATGGCGCCGCGCCAACCACAGCCATGACGCACATCGCCATTCACGAAGCGCTAGATGGCAGGACTGTGGACTGGATGGAAGAAGTCACCGGCGAACAATACAACGGCGATCGTTGAACCTAATGCGCGAAGAGAGGATCTTGGCCGCGACTTAGCTGATTCGTTCTTGAACAAAGATCTTGAATCAGCTTCTGCCTGCCCTTAAGTCTTTGCCCCAGCAGCTATTTCTACTTCTGATTCTTAATTCCGACTTCTTACTTACCTTGTGAGCATCATCGGAACAGTCGACAGTCTTTGGCGTTACCCGGTGAAGAGTATGCGGGGCGAAGAGCTGGACAAAATGTTCGCTGGTTACGCCGGCATTTACGGTGATCGCCTTTTTGCCTTCGAGAGTTCGGCCAGTCCCAGAGGCTTCCCCTTTCTTACCGGCCGCGAGCAACGGCAAATGATTCGATACCGGCCGCGCTTCCGTCATCCGAATAAAGCGGCGCAGCCGATCAATGTGGGCGAAGCCGAGAAACTTTCGCCTAACATCAATCCAATCTCGGCCAGCGCCGCCGATCTGATGATCGATGTTGAAACGCCAGACGGGAAAGTGTTTGCCATCGATGAGCCTGCGTTGATGGACCACCTCCGCGGCGGCATAGATCACAATCACAAGCTGAAGTTACTTCGTTCAGATAAGGCCATCACCGATTGTCGCCCGTTGTCGGTCTTCGCGGTGCAATCAGCCACCAAGCTTGGCGAAGAAACAGGTGTTAGCATCGATAAGCGCCGCTTCCGCGCAAACATCTACGTGGATCTGCTATCGTCAGAAGGGTTCGCCGAAGATATGTTCGTCGGTAAATCTCTGCGCATCGGAACGAAAGTCGTCATTGCGGTTCTCCAGCGCGATACGCGCTGCATGATGATCACGCTCGATCCCGACACTGCCGAGAGGGAACCAGCGATCTTGAGAGTCGTCGCCCAGGCGCACGGAGGCATGGCGGGCGTTTATGGCGCCGTGCTCGTGGAAGGTATACTCCGCAAAGGCGATGCGGTCGAGTTACTCGACTAGCCCTGCATCTTCGACGAACCGGCTTCTTTGAATTGCGCCCTTATCTTGAAGATGGCCTTAGCTAATTTTGTGCGGTCGGTGATTCGAGTCCAGCTCAGGATATTCCACACCCGCGATCTCCACCCGTTGATCTTGTACGAGAGTGATGCGGTCGCCGACATCGGCCGCGAGCAACTTCTTCCCGATTGGAGAAATCCAACTCACTGCATCGGGATAAAACGCGATCTCATCTACGCCGACGATGCGGTATCTCTGCACCGCGCCCGTGCTATCACGCACCGTAACCTTTGCTCCGAAGGCGATGCTCTGCCGATCCGCAGGAATATCGACGATGGTGACAGAAGCGAGCAGCTCCTCCATTTGGGCGATCTGCGCTGCATTCGTTGCCGCGTCGCTACCCAACTCCTTGATCTCGTCGCGCAACCGTTGCGCGCCCTCTGCCGTCATATAGTTAATTGCGCCCGGCGGCAGGCCTGAGGCAGCGCGAGGGCGACGCGACCGCTCCGGGGGATCAATATCTTCTTTGACGAAGGCCCTGCTCATCGCGCTGTTTGCTTTAGCTGGATTTCTCCGGCAGCCGAATCGACCGGCCAGTTTATCCAGACCATTCAAATCCTGCGCGAATCGTAAGCCCAATGCAACAGCGCCTGCCGTTGACGCCGTCGACAG
This sequence comes from Chthoniobacterales bacterium, assembly GCA_003244125.1. The sequence goes on along the minus strand of QHBL01000402.1, from coordinate 3,198 downwards.
TCCAGATCGCGCGCCGCGCTGTGCTTCTTCAGTTGTGCGACGTGGCGTCGCACCGCGCGCCATCTCGCGATCTGCCTCAAATCGTCCGCGCAACGCCGGCCCGAGTAATAGCGGCAATACCATTGAAACCAGCCGCGCGGATCTTCATGATAGATCCATCCCTTGCGTTGCCATTCTGGAAGTGGCTGCGATGCATGTACACCGAAGTAATTCAGACAGGCGCGGCTACCACCAGGCGATAGCTTCGCACGATTAAACCAGCTAGCGGGGAACTCATTGGCGCAATCGGTCATGTATTTGCCGCCAAACACCCCCAGCTCGAGCATCTGCCTGGGAGTTAGCTCCGGTTTGAATGCCGCGCGGAAGCTACGCCCCATCGGCTTCGTCCGATAGTAAACATATCCATTCTGGATTCTGTCGTTTACTTCGACGCGGAGCGGTTTCACTGGATCAGAGTACGTGTTCGCCGGAAATCAAACTATCTATTTCTCAAAGGATGTCCGCGCGTCGGATAGACCAGACTGTAGTCATGTGTGTTCAGGAATGTCAGCGTTCCTTTGGCGCAATCCTGGCCCAAGCTAACTCCATGAACCGGCGTAGTTGCGGCATACGCGCCTTACTTAGTCGCACCTGCGTGCTACCTCGGCGGCCCCACCCGCCTGCGACCGGTTCGAATACGTCAGGATGCCGTCCGATCGCCTCCTGCTGCGCATCGGGCGTCAGCATCAACACGCCGAAGTTCTCGTTCGGATATTCGAGCGTAGCAAAGATCTTACCGCGCACTCGGAAATCGGGATGTCCGACATGCGCCGACTCGATTGCGCCAGGAAAACTGAGCGCAAGCTGGCGGAACTCGTTCGCAGTCACTACAAGATGAGTTCACCAACTCGCCGGTAACCGCAATCCGTGATTCACTTCCACTCCGCTCGGACCACATTCTTGCAGCACGTTGTTCTTCAATTGTCCAGAGTTCGACCAAAGCCGCTCGCCACTCGCCACCCGTCACTCGTCACTCATGTCCCCAACGCTCCTGGCCAGAGCGCTTAAGGTCTTTCCGCGCCTATCATCCGTTTTGCTCGTTTGGAAAACGATTGACGAAAACCATCTCCGTCTGTCATTATGGAATTTATAGTTCCCGCCCAAATCCCCTCATGAAAACACTCGCCTTACTCGCCGTCCTCGCTGCCGCAATCTACTATCACCATGGCCCCGACAACGCCGGCTCGACTGTCGCAGCTGGGAGTCCCGAGCACCACCGCAAGCTCACGAGCCAAATCGTCGCCGCGCCTGCACCTTCCTACGGCGACCGGTGGAAAACCGGCCCGAATGCTTGCACCAATTTCAAGAGCGGTCCCGACGCGCAGGTCCACTGGGAACCTTTCCTGCCGAACGAACAAGCTAATTGGAACCAGACTCCAGGTTACACGATCGTATCCAGCTCCAGATTTCGGATACGCTGAGTAGCGTGTCACCGTTCGCCGGCACCGTCACGCGTGGCAGCGCAAACGGTTCGGCCACAGTTAGTGCGGATAAGACAGGGAATATTCTAGCAGGTGCTGGTCGCCGCCGCCATCCGGTTCGTTTCCAGCTTGCTTGAGCCACACGCGGAGGACGCCAAAGCTTCGCGCGCGCGGTAGAAGTATTATCGTTTCGAAAATTCCTCCGTCACCTGCGCGACCACAATCCCAAACTTCCGGATAGTAGAATGGTTAACCATTGTCGTCCCATCCGGCTGTAAATACATCCACTGGCTGAACCGCACATTCTCCAGCGGGTTACCAGGGGAAAGCGCAACGGTAAATTCCCAATGGAACACATTGCCGTAGGCTTCGCCTCGCACCGGTCCAAGAATGTCGTTCGCCGTCGCTTCATAGCGATGCGCGTCGAGCTGCCTAATCTGCCACGAGCGATGCTGCGGCTTACTTCCGCTGACGGAAATATCCTGCTCGATCTTCAGCGTCTCCCCTTCTCGCCGGCCGCTCGTCTCAGTCTGCACGATGCGCATCGGCGTTCCACCGCGGGTTTCTATTACGCCGGACGAACTGGTGTGCCCGGCGAAAAACTCCATCGGTCGAAAGGCCGGTCGGCAAAATGCGAAGTCCGTGACTCTCATCGATGCGCAGGAGTTTAGGAAACCAAAAGCGGCCAGGAAAAGAAAGCGGCTTAGAAGGGACATGGTGCGGGTCAACATACAAAGGTAGTATAGCCGTCGTTCATTGTTAGCCCGAGAGCATAGTAGTCGGTGCGGTCGATATTTTCACGACCAATCACTCCAGACGATGGCAACGCGGCGATTATGCCGAAGAAGGACGGGCACTCCTCGCGCTGTCCTATGCATCTCTTCTTGAAGACGCCGGAGAACAAGGTATTTGTCTAGCATAGTTTATCGAGCAAATGACGTCGCCGCGACTCATATCGGCAATTTGGCGGCGTTAACGCGCAGGCAGCCCATCCTGTTGCTCACGTCACGCGCGGGGTAGAGTCGGCGAGTGACCAACGCGCAGGAAGACGAGCGGTTTTATCGCGACACCGAGGCAATCGCGTTTCCGAAGCTCGATGATCATCAGCTTTCGCTTCTCGAACCGCTGGGGCAGCATCGCGTCTTGAAGCGCGGCGATGTCGTTTTCAAAGCAGGCCAGCGCGATCTCGGGCTAACGATTATCATTCGCGGCGAGCTATCGGTGTTCGAGCAACGTGACGGCACCGAACAACTTCTCGCTGCCGGACGCGAGCGCGATTTCCTCGGTGACGTGGCGATGCTGCAAGGGACTTCCGCTCTCGCCACCGCGCGCGTCACATCCGATGACGCGGAAATACTCCAGGTTCCTGCGGCTGAACTCCGCCGCGCTCTGGCAGAGATTCCCAGTGTCAGCACGACAATTGTGAACGCGCTGATTATGCGGCGTCGGCGCTTGCGTCGCGATCGTGAATTTGCGGGGCTGCGCGTGCTTGCTGCGGCGGACGAGCGCGAAGGTCACCTGATCGACGATTTTCTCGACAAGAACCACATCCCGCATCGCGTCGTTGAGTTCGAGAGCGAACAAGGCCAGGAGCTCGCGACGCGCTTTCGTCTAACGATGCGTGAGCTGCCCACGCTCATCACGCCGGGCGGAACACCGCTGCGCCGGCCGTCATTGCGAGAAGTTGCGCAAGTCGCCGGGCTCTTGCGTCCACTCGCGTGAAGATCAAACCGAAATT
>QHBL01000273.1 GCA_003244125.1 Chthoniobacterales bacterium | reverse complement strand
AGCATGTTCATGGTGTGTTTGAAAATGCCCGACTCCTCCAACAGGATGGCCTGGCCATGAGCCGCGAGCCGAATCCATTCTTCGCTGGGCGTGGTGAACGGCTCGTCCGCGCTGTTCGAGTGACATGAGTTCGTGCCGTTCATGTAGGCGAGCATCAGTTCGGCCGCGGTGCGCGTGAGATTGTTTTTGAACTCCGCCGCGATAAGCGAGCGCCCGCTCGTCTGGGTGTGCAGCTTGAACATCTGTGCGCGCGATCCGGCGCCGAAAACATCGCGCATGCCGATGGCCCAGATTTTTCGCGAGACTCGCGCCAGAGCGATGTATTCCACGTCGAGCCCGCAATCGAGAAAGAACGAGAGCCGCGGCCCAAACACGTTTACATCGGCACCGCGCGCGGCGAGCATTTCCGCATAAGCAAATCCATTCGAGAGCGTGTAAGCGGCCTGCTGCACCGGCGTCGAGCCAGCCTCGCCAATGTGATAGCCGCTGATCGAAACAGGATACCAACGCGGCATGTTCGCCGCCGTCCACTCGATCATGTCGCAAAGAAAACGGAGCGACGCTTCGATCGGGAAAATGGTTTCATTCTGCGCCTGCACTTCCTTGAAAATATCGGCCTGAATCGTGCCGCGCAGTTTCGGCACGACGTCGTCGCCGAAACGCCGTTTCGCCGCGGCGATGTACATCGCCATGATGATCGGCGCCGGTCCGCTGATGGTCATCGAGGCGGAGAAATCCGGCGAGCCCAGCTCGAACCCATCGTAGAGCCGCACCATATCTTCGACGGTGTCGACTGCCACGCCGCCCTCCCCGATTTTCCCAAACACGCCATCAGCGTCGGAATCGATCCCATAAAGTGTGGGCCCGTCGAAGGCAGTGCTGAGCCGTTTCGAACGCTGATGCGCGCTCAGGAAATGAAAGCGCTTGTTCGTGTCCTCCGCCAGCATCAAGCCCGAGAACAACCGGGTCGGTTCTTCCGGCGGCCGCGCCCCATTCTTCTTTTGCGCTTTGGCGCCTTTGGGCGATTCAGATTTTTCTGCCAGTCCGGCTCGGACTCCGTAACTCCCCTGCTCGATATTCTGCAACGGGTCGAGATACATCTCGCGATAGGCGCCATTCAAAAACGGAAATTCACCCGGCAATCCGTCGCCGAACAAATAGCGCGCGATCTCGCCCGGCTCATCAATTTCCGGCAGCGCCAGTCGCGGCAGCGGCAAACCGGTTGGCGCGCGCGTGATCGGCGTCTCGCTTTTGATCTTCTTCCAGCGCTCCGTCAGTTCGCGCGCAAATTTCGAGTCGCTCCGCGCGCGCTTTACTTGCTCGAGCACGAACTCACCGTGCTTCTCCACCGCTTCAATGACTGCTCCGAGTTTACTCATGCCGATTCTCCTTCTTTGTCATTCCGAGCGAAGTGAAACGCAGTCGAGGAATCTCTAACCATTCTCCGAAATATCAGAGATGCTTCTGCTGCGCTCGAAATGACAAAAATAGCTCATGCGTTTCTTTTTGTAATCAAATCGTAAAGCTCATCCACTCCCGCGTCGCGATGCCGCTTCGCCACCGTCGCCACCAGCCGCTGCTCGCGTTTGTTCTGCGTCAGGCGATGCTCGATTTCAGATAACGCCGCCTTCGCGCGCTCGAGATCGGTCTTGTTTACAACCACGATGTCCGCCACATCGAGCATGACGATCTTTTGCAACTGCAAACGCGCGCCGTAGTCCGGATTCATCACCAGCACCGTCTGATCAACGAGCTTGTTTCGGAACGGCATCGCTTCCTGCCCGGTCCCGACCGTTTCGATAATCACGTAATCGAAACCGGAATGCGCCAGCAAATCGAGACAACTCTCCGTCGCCGGCGAAAGCCCGCCCGTTTGGCCGCGCGTCGCCATGCTGCGCATGAATACGCGATCATCCTGCGAGTTGATCATGGTCGCGCGATCGCCGAGCAGAGCGCCTTCGCCGATGACACTCGGATCATGTGAGAGAATGGCGACGCGCGTTTTGTGATCCCGCTGGAGAAAACGCAGAACCAGCTCGTCGATCAATGTCGTCTTGCCTGCGCCGCCCGGGCCGGTGAAGCCAATGACCTTCGATGTTCGATGTTTGCGTTTTGATATTTGCCGTTTCCTACCGCGCGCTGCCGCGTCCTCTACTCGGGTTAACTTGCGCGCGAGCGTAAGATCAGCGTTAGCCCCCGCGCGACCGTTTCTTCTTCTCGCATATTGCTTCTTCACGTACTCCACCATTTCGGTCAGCGGCGTGCCGGCGAAGAAAATCTGGTCCACGCCTTTGCGTTTCATTTCGCGCGCGTCGTCGTGGCTAATTGTGCCGCCGCCGCCGCCGAAGACGGCGATATCGCCCGCGCCGCGCCTTTTTAATTGCCGAACCACTTCGGCGAAAAAATCGATATGGCCTCCGTTGTAACTCGAGATGCCGATTGCCGCCACGTCTTCCTGAACGGCCGCTCGCACAATGTCGCCGGCGTAGCGATGGAACCCGAGATACACGACTTCGATGCCGTGGCGGATGAACTCGAGATTGATCGTGTTAATGGCGCTGTCGTGTCCGTCACAAATGGGCACGGCAGTAAGGATGCGCACGGGCAAGCTCATGAGCGGCGAAACTAGACAGGATTTACAGGATTAACAGGATTCAGTTTAGCCACAGATGAACACAGATGAACACAGATAAAACAAGAAGGCTCTTCTAACTTCTCTCTTGTTTTATCTGTGTTCATCT
>QHBL01000025.1:1495-3002 GCA_003244125.1 Chthoniobacterales bacterium | reverse complement strand
CCTGCTCTCATCAGACGCTTGTTTGAAGGGGCAACTTCAAAGCTCTGTCGCGTGCTGCTTGTTGCTTTCGGCTTCCCCGCATATGCCGGTGAGCCGACGGTGCAAAACGCTCCCACGCCCGAACCGCGCTTTAAACTCTATGGTTGGGTCGAAACAGGTGCCACCGTCAATCCTGATGACCCGCCCGACGGACAGAACTTCGGGCATCTCTTTACCGATCGGTCCAACGAGTTGTTGCTCAATCAGGCCGTGATCACGGCGGAACGCACCCTTGCGGTTGCAGGCGACAATGTCGACTGGGGATTCAGAGCTCAGTTCCTTTATGGCAGCGACGCGCGCTACATCCATTCCCTCGGTCTCTTGGATAACACCCAGCATGACATCGTGCAGCCGGACCTAGTCGAGGCGTGGATGTTATTTCACCTGCCGATTCCAAATACCTCCGGCGGTCTCGATATCAAGGCCGGCAAGTTCGTCACCCTTGAAGGCGCGGAAACCATCGACCCGCGCACGAACCTTTTCTATTCGCACAGTTACATCTTTAACTTTGGTATTCCGTTCAATCACACAGGGGTTCTAACCATACTGCATCTCATCAAAGGACTCGATCTTTATGCCGGAGTGACGCGTGGCGTGAATACAAGCATCACAGATAACAACGGCTCCGTCGCCTTCGATGGCGGAGTTGGTCTTACTCTTCTCGATGGCAAACTAACAGCGCTCGCCACCACGCACATCGGGCCGGAGAACCCGCACAACAATCACGACCCGCGTTATCTCAACGACCTCGTCGTCACTTGGAAACCAACTGACAAGCTGACGGCAATCCTCGACGCCAACTTCGCCGAGGACGAAAGCGTCCCCGGCACCGCGAAAGCCTACGGAACGGCCGTTTACCTCACGTACTCGATAAATGATTGGCTCACGCTCGGCCTCCGCGAGGAAGTGTTCCGCGACGAAAAAGGATTTTTCGTGGGCAGCTTCGCCGCCAATGACAACTTCATCGACCTCGAGCGCGGGAAGACGAACAACATCGATCCGCAAACATTCTTCGCTAGCGGCACCTTCAATGGAGTAACAGTCGGCGCCACGATCAAGGTTCCTGTGCCGAAGCCGTTGGGCGGCCTAACGATCAGACCGGAGCTGCGCTATGACGCGGCCTTGTCCTCCCACATACCGCCGTTCGCGAATCAAGATTCGCGCCATCAATTCACCGCGAGCATTGACATGATTTTCACGTTCTAAAGATTCAGCTGCGATATACGCCATCGAGCAGGGACTCTCCGAGGGCGAGGCTCTGGAATCAGGAATGCAGGAGAAATCCAAAGAGTTCATCGACAAAGGCACGGAGATTTACGCAAACGGCTGATTGCGGTCGCCGCGCGAAGTGACGCAGGTTTGTTGGTCCTAGGTAGTTCGAGTTTTCTGCAAAAGAAACAGCTAAGGCTGTAATTCACGTAGCGGGCGAGGTTCGCGCTGTGGGACTGTCCCGTCGGGCAATTGCCAG
>QHBL01000025.1:0-1353 GCA_003244125.1 Chthoniobacterales bacterium | reverse complement strand
GGGTGTAGACACGAGCTTGGCGTGCATGCCTTGCTAGGCGAATGGTAAATCGAGGCGTATAATAGGACGGATTATGTTTTTCCGTCGCTCTTTCTCGTTAGCGGCTGGTACCTTTGCAATGGTACCGCTGCTTCTACTCGCCCCTTACGCAAAGCGGGGTAGGGATCTATTTATTGCGAGGTCTCCTGAGGACGCCGCCTTGATCGCTCGTATCCAGGCGCTCTCGCCGACAGTCAGCCTGGATGATGCAAAGCGGGTAACCTATAGCGTCGTCACCACTGGACAGGAACTCGGTCGTGAGTGGCATGTGAACTGGTATTCGACGTTGATGCCCGGCATCCAAAATTTACTCATCAAAACGGGAGCGAGAAAAGGAGGATACTGTTACCAGTACTCAATGGAAGTTCTCGTTCGATTAGATGCGCTGAAGTTGAAAACGGTCGAGTTCCACTGGGCGGAGTCGGGAGCGGGTACGATATGCGAGAATAACGGCATCGTTGTTACCGCCCGCGGCCAACCTTTTGAGCAAGGTGTTTTGCTCGACAGCTGGCGCTCTCAGCCAAGTGTGACGTGGACGGAAGTCACGCGCGACCCGGAATATCACTGGAAAGAAAACAGGTCCTTTGCCGCCTTGGTTTTGCAGAGAGCCAATAGCGCAACACCTGGAAAACCACACTCGAGGCGGCCCTGAAGAAAGAGGCGCGGCGACAGCTCCGCCGCCGCCCCTGTCGACAGCAACCACTTCAAGCCACATCTTTCGTCAACATGCAAGCGATTGAAGAACGCAAACGGCTACGCTCTCCGGTTATCACTCCGCAGGCGCTGGCATGGGATGGGCGGCAGCTTTGGCTCAGCTCCCGCGATTTGGGCACGCTTCATACCCTCGATGCCGACAAGTGGAAGATCACGGCTGAGATCGACCCGCCGGGCGTCGTCTGGGCCGGCGTTCTCACGGACGACGGCTGGCGCTTCACGCTCGGCAAAGGCTTGAATGACGATCGTTACGTCTACCGCTACACCGGAAATGACGGTTTCAGGAAGCTCTTTCCCTGTCCGGAGTTAACCGGCTCCTACATCGGCTTCGATGGCGAGTATTACTACCTGAGCCAATGGTATAAAGGAGATATCCACCAGTTCGACGACTCCGGGAAGATCCTGCGCACGATCAATGTCGGGGCAGAAATTTGCGGTCACACCTTCGCGGAGGGGATGCTTTACGTGCTGCGCGGGAAGGAAAACAAGGACGTGCCCGGCAAATCCGAAGAGTGGCGCATTGCCCGGGTCGACGTGCGTGATTCAACACCGCAGCCGGAAGATTTGGCGACAGTCCCTTTCGAGTCGCGCTCCCTCACC
>QHBL01000238.1 GCA_003244125.1 Chthoniobacterales bacterium | reverse complement strand
CGCAGAAAACGCGATGGAGAAGCATAGCGCCTCGTAAATGCGCCGCCGACAACTTCTCGATCTTCGAGCGCGCCGCTAATTAAACGCAAGGCGTTTCGGGGCAGAAGAGTGTCGGCATGCAGAAATAATAGCAACTCGCCGCGCGCATGCGTGGCGCCGAGATTCAATTGGTGAGCGCGCTGCCGCCGCCGGCTCTCGAGCACGCGCGCGCCCGCGGCGGTGGCAATTGCGACGCTGGCGTCGGAACTGCCGGCATCGACGACCAGAATTTCGCACGCAATCTTTTCGTCGCGTGCCGCGGCAATGATCTGACCTAACGAGTCTGCTTCATCCAGCGTGGGAATGATGACCGAGATCATCGGTCTGGATTGGCAGAGGTCATTCGCTGTGCGAGCCGATAGCGGGGATTTTATTCCGGCGCGGCGGTTGCGCGATCTTAACTTAGGCTAACGCCGAGAAATCCCGGTTGAGAAGCTGCTTTCGAATGGAGTTCGCGTTTTCCGAGAGGGAACAATGCGTCCAATGGGTGCGCAGCAGCTCGCGCTTAAGAGAAACCAGGCGCTACTTGGCGTCGTTTAGCGACCAGTTGTAATCCTGATAGGTGATTTTGGCGTCTTTCGGTATGGGAGTCGAGCGACGTTTGTTAATGAACTCGAGCGCACCGCCATCTTTGGCGAAGTCATTCTTATACCAATCGAAAATTTTCGAGAGCTGCGCTGTCTTAGCCGACTCGTTGTAAGTGACGCCTTTCTCCGAGTTGATAAAAGCCACGGCCAGCTTCTCCATTTGCGCGTCCACCTTATCGCCCGTGAAGGCCTCTGGCATGAGCGGCGGACAACTGCGGCTGGCGCAGTTCAAGGCGAAGTGAACATGCGGATCGGAGAACTTGCCGCGGATCACATCTTTCTCCAGATGATTGAAACTCATTTGCTCTCCTGCGACCTTGATATTGTTCGCGGTGAAAAATCGAAAGAAGGTATCCTTGACGCTCTTGGTCGGATACTTCGCGAGCGCTCCGTGTAGAATCCAGGCGTTATAAGCATTGATATAAAACGCGAGCCGCTCTTTCTCTCCACGCGAGCTGAGAGATTCCTTCGAGATACTGTCGACCACCGCCCCGATCGCTTGCATATCGGCGGAATTCTTTTTCCACTCCGCATACTTTACGCCGCCAGGCGTAACGTATTGTTTGAGCAGGTGATTATAGGTCTCAGTCCAACCGGTTTCTTCTGCAAATGATCGCGATTGTCCAAAGGCAACCACGGTCGCCGTGATAACTGCAAAGCGGCACAATTTCATTAATCGCATATCGTCCCTCTATAATAACTGCCGCAACTCAAAGATCTGTTTCCTCTCTCGCAAAGTCCTAATGGTTATTCGAAGGATGCGCGCATTTGGACGCTGGCGTCGCGCCGAAAGCACGAATGTTTATGGTTGAGAAGCTGCGCCACGAGTAAGACTGAGTCATGATTAAGACGACACCGCTCCTTGATCATTATGCCGGCGTATTTTTTGCGATCGCCTTTCTTATTCTTCTCCTCTTACAATGGAGATTTCCTTTGCGGCAGCAGCATTTCTCAAAGCTCCGCCGCCTCATGCGGAACCTGCTCTTCTCGGCCCCGGGATTTGCTTTGGCGCGAATCTCCCTCGTTCCTATTCCGCTGATGACCGCACTTTGGGCGGCGCATCATCGCTTTGGCTTGCTTAACCTGCTGCCGATCCCGCACTGGCTCGCAGTCATCATCGGCGTGCTTCTGATGGATTACGCCTACTGGTGGTGGCACGTCGGCCTGCATCTCATCCCGGCGTTATGGCGTTTCCATAACGTGCATCATTGCGACCTGGATATGGACGTGAGCACGGCCACGCGTTTTCATCTCGGCGAAGTTATTTTTTCCGTGCCTTTTCGTGTGCTCACGGTTGTCGCGCTCGGAATCGATTTCTGGGCGCTTGTCGTTTTTGAATTGTTGTTCGAATCAGCGAACCTGTTCGAACACTCCAACTGGCGGCTGCCCATCGCGCTCGAACGGATTTTGAATTGCCTCTTCGTCACGCCGCGCATGCACGGCATTCATCATTCGATCGTGCAACGGGAGACAAATTCGAATTGGGGCACGGTCTTCTGCTGGTGGGATCAATTGCATCGGACATTGCGTCGCGACATCCCCCAGGATGCGATCACCATCGGTGTCGCCTCGTATCGCGACGAAAAAGAGCTGACCGTGGGCCAGCTTTTCGTTCTCCCATTTCGCGCGCAACGCCCCTGGCAACTTCCGGATGGGCAGGTGCCCGAGCGTCAACCGAAGTATGCGGATGAACTGATGCCATGAGACCGGGATCATGCATTCGAAATGGAATCGTCTGGGCTGTTGTTGCCGGCGTTGTGATTACCGCCGCTAATGTTGTGTGTGGACAAAGCGTCCGATGGGCGGTCGTGAACTGGAAAATCCGCCACGATTTTCCGGGCGTCCGCCGGATTGAATCGAAATCGCTCGCGGATTGGTTGAATGATAAAAGTCGGGCGCAACCCGTCCTCCTCGATGTCCGAACCAAGGCCGAGTATGACGTAAGTCACATCCACGGCGCCCGCCGCATTGACCCAGCAGCGGCGGCGAATGCAATCGACCTGCCGAAGGATGAACCGATTGTGACCTACTGCTCGGTTGGTTATCGCTCCGCAGGCTTCGCGAAAAAGTTGCAGCAAGCTGGCTATACCAATGTGCAGAACATGACCGGCTCCATTTTCCAATGGGCGAATGACGGGCGGCCCCTCGAGCGCGAAGGTCAGCGGGTCAGCAAAGTGCATCCCTACAACGCGACTTGGGGCAAGCTTCTGAAGCCCGACCTTCGAGCCGACGTCCCGTCGGACGAATAGCGAACAGCCGCAGGATCCGGGAGTCTAACGAGTCGTTGGCAAGTCGTTAACCTGCGCTGATCCGTATCCCGCCGGAACGTTCAACGGAGCCGATCCAGATGCTCGAGGCGCCCAGGATCGCTGATCCTCGGTCAGTGCGCAGTTCCCCACGTTTGCTGGAGATACGAGTCCCGCCCTGAACCGAAACGATAGAACCGATAAGCGAGCGGGTTCTTGATGTAATATTTCTGGTGGTACTGTTCCGCCGGCCAGAATTTGCCCGCGGGAAGAATCGCCGTCGCAATCGGTTTTTTGAATTTGCCCGACTGCGCGAGCTGCTCCTTCGATTTTTCGGCGGCCACTTTCTGCTCCTCGGTCGCGTAAAAAATCGCACTGGTGTATTGATCGCCAATGTCGTGGAACTGTCCGTCCGCCTGAGTGGGATTGATGTTGTGCCAGAAAATCTCCAGCAATTTTTCGTACGATATTTTCGCGGGATCATAGGTGATTTGGATCGATTCGCGATGGCCGGTCTCACCAGCCGACACCTGCTTGTAAGTAGGATTCTCTTCCGAACCGCCGGCATATCCTACGAGAGTTGAAATCACGCCGTTGGTATTATCGAACGGCGGTTGCATGCACCAGAAACAGCCGCCCGCGAACACGGCTTTTTCGACGCTCGGCGCGGCGTTGGCCTGCGCCCTGGCGGAATCGGCTCGGAGCAAAAGAGCCATCACCAAGCTAAAACTCAGAAGCAATTTTCTCACGCAGCTGTAAGGGGCGGCAGTCTCGCTTTTATTCCAAGGGGAGGATGATCAGGCGGGGGTGCGCTTGGAATAATCGCGCGCGAAACCGGCTCATAGAAATGTTGCAACGCCTGGCTTCATCCCGTCGGCGCGCGCGCTGGAAGGCGTTTCTTCATCCTGTGGATCGGGAGAAGGAAGCGCTTCTGCGCGAGCGTTGGGCTTCGTTGCCTGACGAGTTACGGACGCCGAGCCAACTGAGCGGGCGGCATCTTACGCACTGTGGTTTCAC
>QHBL01000144.1 GCA_003244125.1 Chthoniobacterales bacterium | reverse complement strand
CACCGCATCTACATCTCGCGAAAGCGCGCGCCTGTTCGCCGGATTGCCAACGAAGATGAAATTGCCCCGCTTCTTCGCGGGAGCGGTTTCAGCATCGTCCAACTGGAAGACAAACCCTGGATCGAACAAGCATGCATCTTTGCCAACGCAGAAATCATTATCACGCCGCATGGCGCTGCTTTGGCTAACGCGGTCTTTTGCTCGGCTGGCGCGCACATCTGCGAGCTCAGCACGCGCGCCGGATACCGCGACTGGTATCTTCATCTCGCCGCTGCCGCCGGTCTCCATTATCACTGCCTCGAAGCGACTCCGGTGACGATGAGTTCGTCCCCGCATCACGCCCACGAGAACGACGATATGACCTTGAGTCCCGAATCACTCCAGCACTTCCTTTCCAGCCTCTAGCGCATTTTGCTTTTTGCTCCGCGACCAAGTAAGGCACTTTCCCAGCCATGCCCAGCCCTGCCGCTGACTCGGAGAACTCCTCCCCCGCCCTTCCCGTCAATCCGGTCGGGGCCGTGCAGGGCGTGGGATATATCAGCCGCGAATTACTGCGCGAAGTCGGCAGCATCTTCTGGTTCACCTCACAGACGATCGGTGAAACGGTTGAGCGCATTCGCGCCGGGCGCGCTCCTTTCCGCGCGTCGAGTTTCTTTCGTTATAGCGAACGCGCCGGCGTTGGCTCGGTCCCGCTGGTCGGGCTCGTCTCCTTTTTTCTGGGGCTCACCATGGCATTGCTCACCGGCTATCAACTGCAACGCTTCGGCACGGAGCGGCTCGTTCCCGGCCTCGTCGCCATTTCATTCACCCGCGAGCTGGGTCCATTGCTTACCGGCATCATGCTGGCCGCGCGGATCGGCGCGTCGTTCACCGCCGAGCTGGGAACGATGCAAGTCTCCGAAGAAGTCGAAGCCATCGAAGCCATGGGCATCGCGCCGCTTCGTTTTCTTGTCGCTCCGCGAATGCTCGCGCTCGTCGCGCTCATGCCGTGTCTTTCTACCATCTCGAGCATCGCAGCGATCATTGCCACCGCGTTCATCTCACGCCTCTACTTCAACATCGCCTTCGTTTACTTCGTCGATCTCGTGAAAGATGCGCTCCTTATTCGCGATATCGTTACCGGCGTTCTAAAAAGCCTCATGTTCGGCCTGCTCATTGGCGCGATTGCCTGCTATCGCGGACTGACGGTCAAAGGCGGCGCCGCCGGAGTAGGCACGGCCACGACTTCCAGCGTAGTCAGCGCCATTACTACCGTCATTGGCTTCGATACTCTTTTTAACATTGTTTACATCGTCTTCTTCCCATGAACCCACCGCCGCAACCTGTGGTCGAGCTGCGCGACGTTTACTTGCAGTTTGAAGAAAAGAAGGTGCTGAACGGTGTAGATCTTAATGTTCAGCCCCTCGATCGCGTCGTCATCATGGGACAAAGCGGCAGTGGCAAGAGCACCATCCTGCGACTTATCCTTGGTATTCTTCAACCCGACGCCGGCCAGATATTCTTCAAGCAATTCGAGATCACTCGTCTGAAGCGGCGCAAGCTTCAGCAGATCCGGCGACATATCGGAATGGTTTATCAATACTCCGCCCTGCTCAGTTCACGCACCGTGCGCGAGAATGTGGCGCTGCCACTCGAGGAACTGACTGATAAATCGCGTGACGAGATTAACCAGATCGTCGAAGCCAAACTTGAAATGGTGGGAATGAAGGAAGCTCTCGACCGCATGCCTTCGGAGCTCAGTGGCGGCATGCGCAAACGAGTAAGTCTCGCCCGCGCACTCGTTCTCGATCCTGAACTGATTTTATTCGACGAACCTTCCGCCGGTCTCGACCCTGTCATTAGCTCCGTCATTGACGAACTGATCATTAATCTGAGTCAGCAATCGAAGGTCACCTCCATCATTGTTACCCACGAAATGGAAAGCGCTTTTCGCATAGGCACACGAATGGCTATGTTGTATCAGGGGAAGATCATCATCCAAGGCACACCAGATGAGCTCAAGCAATCGGATGATCCTGTCGTCGCGCAATTCTTGAGCGGAAGCACCGAAGGTCCCATCCTGGAAGGAACACCAGATGCAATTAAAGCGTAACGAAGTTCTCACCGGCTTACTCGTGGTAGCGACGCTCGCCGTCCTCACCGGCGTGCTTGTCCTGCTCGGCGCGCCGGGATTATTCCGGCCGCTCGTGACTTACCGCATCTATTTCGATAACGCCGCCGGTATCAAACTGGGCGCTCCCGTCCTTCTCGCCGGACGCAAGATCGGGACCGTGGCGGCGCTCTACTCGCCCGTTTCGCGGGAAGAAAGTCAGCGCGCGGTCGAGGTAGATAAGACATTGCATGGACCGGACGCGACTCCCACTCCTCCGAACGCGAAGCCGCCCCGTTACGAAGTGCGCATTGAAGTTCAGGTCGATCGCAGATCACTTCTCTACCGCGACTCCAAGCCGCGCCTCATTACTCTGGGATTACTTGGAGAAACGGCAATCGACTTTACCGAAGGCACCGAGAAGTCGGGCCGGGCGAACTCCGGCGAGGTATTCGCGGGTGAACGCGTGCCGGATTTCGGAGAAGCCATCGCTAAGATGCTCGACGTGGTGGAACCGGTGGCCACGGAAGCTACTGCAAC
>QHBL01000404.1:4156-4443 GCA_003244125.1 Chthoniobacterales bacterium | reverse complement strand
GGCAGCGGGTAGGTGCCTTCCTGCTCGAGCGGGTTCTCCGTCGCGAGAACGAGGAAGGGATCGGAGAGAGGATAAGTTTTTTCGCCGATGGTAACCTGGCGTTCCTGCATCGCTTCGAGCAGCGCGCTCTGCACTTTGGCTGGCGCGCGGTTGATTTCGTCGGCCAGGATCAGGTTCGAAAATATTGGACCGAACTTGGTGGTGAACTCACCGTCGCGCGGATTGTAGATGAGTGTTCCGATCAAATCGGCCGGCAAAAGGTCGGGCGTGAATTGCAGGCGCTGGAA
>QHBL01000404.1:0-4111 GCA_003244125.1 Chthoniobacterales bacterium | reverse complement strand
GGAACGCCTTCGAGCAGCACGTGACCATTGGCGAGAAGTCCGAGCAGAAGGCGATCGACCAGATATTTTTGCCCGATGACGACGTGGCCGACCTGTTCGCGAAGCGGCGGGATCCAGCGACCGAGCTCCTGCACCTGCTGCGTAATTTCCTGCGTGGATTTCATTGAGAGTGGGTATGACACACTCTGGCGGCGGAACGTTCGATCAACTACGCCTGTCCCACCGAAGCGCGATCTGTCATCCCCACGTGAGGAGGGAGCTCTCATCCACACGGCGCGTCAACGAACGTTTGTGGGGTTCCTCGGTCCGAGCCGGACTGGCATTGTCTAACGCGGCTCGGGATGACTCTGTGTGCGGGCGCGCGCCGTGAGCAGGATCGGTAGGCCAGGATACGGCTCAGCTTCGCGGATATTCCCTTCCAAAAAACGGGCGTACGGCTCACTGAGCAGGCGAGGAGAGTTGACGAAGAGGATGAATTCGGGCGGGGCGATTGTGCGATCGGGCGCCGCGGCGGCTTGCGCGGCGTAGAATAATTTCAAGCGTTTGCCGCTAATCATCGGCGGTGGATTCCGCGCGAAGGCGGCTTGCAGCAGCCGGTTAAGCTTTCCGGTGCCGATGTGCGCACGCGATGCGTGTTGCACTTTTTCGATCAATCGAAAAATGCGGCTGGCGTATTCACGCGTGAGTGCGCTCGTCACCAGCAAGGGCGCGTAGTCGAGAAAGAACAGCTCAGCGCGCGCGGTGTCGATAAGCTGTCGCATCGTTCCTTTCCGCTGGCCCGGCGCCTGTGAAACCAAGTCCCACTTATTAAGGACAACGATGCACGATTTTCGCGCCTTCTGGATAAGGCCGGCAATTCGCCGATCCTGCGCGCGGACGCCGTCGCTCGCGTCGATGACCAGCAGGCAGAGATCCGCGCGCTCGATTGTTTTCTCCGCGCGCATGACGGAGAAGACTTCGACTGAGCTGGAATGTTTGCTGCGGGCGCGAATGCCGGCGGTGTCGATGAAAAGGTAGCGGCGACCTTCCCGTTCGTATTCAACGTCAACGGCGTCGCGAGTAGTTCCGGGAATCTCGCTCACGATCGTGCGGCGGTCTTTCAGCAGTGCGTTGATGAGCGAGGATTTGCCGGCGTTGGGGCGACCGACGACGGCAAGGCGGAGAGGTTGAGAGGTTGAGGAGTTGAGAGGTTGAGAGGAATCGGGGAGCGTGGTTGCGATCGCGTTCGTGAGCTCGGCGATGCCGCGGCCGTGAGCTGCGCTGAGCGGGAAGATGTGGTCGAAACCGAGAGCGGAGAATTCATCTGCGAGATTCTCGTGCTTCGCGTCGTCGATTTTGTTGACGACGAGGAGGACTGGCTTACGCATTCTGCGGAGCAAACGCGCGACAACGCGGTCAAGCGGATTCACCCCATCTTGCGCGTCGACGACGAAGAGGATCAACGCGCTTTCAGCGATCGCGCGTTCAGCTTCAGCGCGGACATCAGAGCTTAGCTGGGTCTCGCCCGCGCCGATAATGCCGCCGGTGTCCCAGAGGGTGAACGCTTTTCCGTTCACCTCCACGTTGGCGCAGATGCGGTCGCGGGTGATGCCGGGTTGGTCATGCACGATGGCGATGCGGCGTTTCGCCAGCCGATTGAACAAAGCCGATTTTCCGACATTCGGCCGCCCGACGATGGCGACGTTGTTCATTCCAAAGCTAACTCGGCGCGTTGGCGTGACCGCCGGCCTGGAGTTGGCGCACGCCATCGAGCACGTAAATGATGCCGGAGACGAGCGTGAACAAACCAGCCGCGGCCACGACCCAGATGAGCGGCAGCCATTGCAACTGCAACATCACCCACCCGATGGCGACCATCTGCAACACCGTGGCCACTTTGCCGGTCCAGCTCGGTTTCACTTTGATACTTGGGCCGATGAGGAAATAAAGCACCGCTGTGCCCATGAGAATGACGGCGTCTCGCGTGATGACGAGCACCGGAAACCAGGCAGGGAATTGGCCGTACTGCGGATCGACTTTGCTCCAGTTGCTGATGCTGAGGGTAATGATGCCGCTAAGGAGCAGACCTTTGTCGGCGATGGGATCGAGCACGACGCCGAGGGAGCTGCGCTGATTGTAGCGGCGCGCGACATAACCATCGAGGCCGTCGCTGACGGAGGCGAGCAGGAAAAGCGCGATCGCAGTATAACGTTGCCACTCGAGCGGCTCGCCGCGCTGAATGCTCTGCCCGTAATAGATCGCCATCGTCACGAACGCCGGGATCATGAGGATGCGGACGAGCGTGATCTTGTTAGCAGTGGTCATGGACGCGCGTGGCGGTTGAAGTTGAAAGTCGCGCGGCAAAAGTTGCAAGCGTTTTGCACCGGGTGATCGAAGTAGCGCGACACACGTATTTTAGTTGAACGCGGTGCCTTGCTCTCGCAGCTTACCATTCTATGACTCTGCGCCTTCCGCTCTTTTGCCTGGTTCTTTTTGCCGCGGTTGCTTCTGCCGCGCCTTCGCCCACTCCTGCGCCTCAGGTCGATCTAAAACTTTTCAGCGGAATGCAATGGCGCCAGATCGGGCCATTCCGCGGAGGGCGCGCGCTTGCCATCGAAGGTGTGCCGGGTGAGCCGAACACCTGGTACTTTGGCGCGGTCGCGGGAGGCGTTTGGAAAACCACCGACGGCGGCGCGAATTGGGCGCCGCTCTTCGACAAGCAGGACATCTCGTCCATCGGCGCGATCGCGGTGGCGCCGAGCGATCACAACACGATTTACGTCGGCACGGGCGAAGCGGCCATTCGCGGGAACACCACGTACGGCGCCGGCGTTTACAAATCAGTCGATGGCGGAAAGAACTGGAAGAACATCGGCTTGCGCGACACGCACCAGATCGGCGCACTCGTGGTGCATCCGAAGAATCCAGATGTCGTCCTGGTCGCTGCGCTGGGGCACGCGTTTGGTTCGAACCAGGAGCGCGGGATTTTTCGCACTGCTGACGGCGGGAAGACGTGGACGAAAGTTCTCTACAAAGACGACAAGAGCGGCGGCATCGACCTTGTCTTCGATCCGCATAATCCAAACGTCGTCTTCGCCGCTCTTTGGCAGGCGCAACGCTGGCCATGGTTTTTTTCCAGCGGCGGGCCCGGCACCGGCCTTTACAAATCGGAAGACAACGGTGTCACTTGGAAACAGCTAACAGGAAATGGATTGCCGGATGGCATTCTCGGCAGAATCGGCATCACTGTTTCGGGCGCGGATTCGAACCGCGTTTACGCCACCATCGAAGCAAAAGAGGGCGGCATTTTTCGCTCGGACGATGGCGGAACGAAATGGAGCAAGGTCAATGAGGACGGCCGATTCCGGCAACGCGCCTGGTATTTCAGCAAAATTTACGCGGATCCGAAGTCAGTTGATACCGTTTATATTTTGAATACCGGCGCCTTTAAATCCGTTGATGGCGCGAAGACTTTTAACCTGCTGCCCGCACGTCACGGCGATCACCACGGTCTGTGGATTGATCCCGCCGATCCGAATCGACTCGGTAACGCCAACGATGGCGGCGCCAGCATTTCCACCGATGGCGGCAAATCCTGGACGATGCAAAATAATCAGCCGACGGCACAGTTTTATCACGTCGCGACCGACAACGCTTTTCCCTATCACATTTATGGAGCGCAACAGGACAACTCGAACGTTTGCATCGCCAGCCGCACCGACTCGGGGATCATTGGGCCGGAGAATTGGTTTCCGGCCGGCGGCGGTGAGTGTGGTTTTGTCGTCGCCGATCCGCGCGACTGGCACATCATTTACTCGAACAACGAGGGCTACATCACCCGCTACGACAAGTCGAAGGAAGAAGATCAGGAGATCAGTGTTTGGCCGCTGGATAACTCCGGCCACGGCGCGGCCGATTTAAAGCATCGCTTCCAATGGATCGCGCCGCTCTTTCTTTCTCCGCACAATCCGGACGCGATCTACACCGCGGCCGAATGCGTTTTCAAATCGAATGATCAGGGAAAATCGTGGACGCAAATCAGCGGCGATCTAACGAGAAATGATAAATCGAAACAACAGCCGAGCGGCGGCCCGCTGACCGACGACATCACCTCGGTCGAGTATTACGACAC
>QHBL01000328.1 GCA_003244125.1 Chthoniobacterales bacterium | reverse complement strand
GGTGCGAGTTAATCTGGGGCCGGTGCGGCGGGATCGTGGTCGAGACGGAGGCTTACAATGCGATCGGTGACGAAGCTTGCCACTGTTTTGTGCGGCCGAGTACGCGCGCGTTCGTCGAGAGGAACAAAACGGGCGCGGCTTATGTCTACTTCAATTATGGAGTGCATTGGATGCTCAACGTGCTGGTGAAGGGAACGGAGAATGGGTTCGTTTTGATCCGAGCGCTTGAGCCGACGCGTGGCATCGCGTTGATGCAGCGGCGGCGCGGCGTGCGCGATGAACGGCAGCTTTGCTCCGGGCCAGGCAAGCTGACGCAGGCGCTCGGCATTACGAAACGGCATGATGAGATGGACCTGTGCGCGGACGAGCGATTTTGCTTCAGAAATAGAATTAGAGACTCGATCGTCGTAGAAGCAGACAAGCGCATCGGTATCCGTCGCTCGGCGGATTTGCCGTGGCGTTTCACCGTGAGCGGAAACACTCACCTCAGCCGCCGGAGCCTGAAGTAGCTCCGGCGGTTGGTGAGAAACCTGCGACTGAGTTTTAGCTACGGCTGGAAGCGGGTGATGTAAGTAGCCCAGTTCGCCAAGGACGTTCGGGGGAGATCCGGAATGAACTCTGTAGCCATCCAGATAGTGTTATCAACGTTGTTAACCGCTGCGGCCGAGTAGTCACCCCAGCGGCCGATGCCATTTCCGCCGAACTCCGGATAACCAGTGAAGCCATCATCTGGCAGGTTCCCCTCACGCGCAATGTGGATGGGGCTCACAGTGGTGCCTTTGATACTCACAAATGCCGCGCTCGGGTAGTAGTTCCGCCCCGACAATGAAAACACAATGGCGCCATTTCCGTCTGTATTGAGCGCGATCGCCGGATACATGAGGAAAACTCCAGCCTGGGCGATGACACCCTGGGTAAACAGGCTGGCAGTTAAGTTTCCATTTGTGATCTGCGGTGTGAACACAAAGTAATCGACGACCTCTATTTTACCGCCGGTGCCGTCGTTCATTGAGGAGCTAAGGGTGCCCCAGATGTGCCCATTGACGTATTCGCAAGAAGAAATGGTATCGTTACCAGGATCCAGCTTCTCAACAGGTTCACCGAGCGAAGCGCCCAAAGGATGGAAACCATCTTTTTGCGGCACGCCGAAGGTCGGGTAGTGGTAAGCTCGCGTGTCCACGGCTGTCATCGTCAGGTGGAGGTTGGGAGTCGCCGTGCTGAGTGAGCTGGTGTTGGTCAGCGCCCAAACGGCTATTTGATGTCCATGATTGCCCGCAACATTAGAGCTAAGGAAGTACTCCGTACCCGCGTTTGTTAGTACCGGGGTCTGTCCGGGCGGAATGTAAGCGGGCCAAAGCCTGAATTCAAAACCACCCGCTGAGTTATTTGGCACCGCAAAACGCTCGACGCGGCGAGGCGGCGTGCCGCCGCCGTTTCTTATCAGGGCATCCTTGGAAATCGCAATGATGGCCGTGTCGATAAAACCGTCAAAGACGCCGCCCTTCAGGATTTTGAAGTCTTGGATGTTGATATAAACCCCATAGCGGTCAACCCCAAGAATCGGGAAGTCTGCTAGTCTGGGCCCCTGTTGATCCACGTCGTTCGCAAGCGTGGTGTTAAAGGTGTAAATTGCATAGGCGCCCCGGGGGTCGGAGGTCTGGCTTACCGCGAGGAAGAGGCGGCTTTGTCTCAGGAAAGCGCCGGTCGATGGGTTCTGGGGTATACCGGCTGCGACCACAAACCAGCGCTGTGTTTCAGGATCAAACAAGCAATGTGGATCGGTAAGCTCCGTGCCGAATACGCCAGTGGTGCGGTCGATCTCCGGCGGCAATCCGAAAAGCTCTGAAAGACCTAGCGGCCGCGGGATCTGAACAATGCCGTTGGTGTCATAAATGTTGATAGCGGAATTGACCGCTTCCAAGACAAAGCCGTTACCGACGGCCAGTCCCTGGTCTGGCGGCTCTAAGCTAAATTGATTGCCTCCGGCGGCGTAGAGACGTTGCTCGAGATGGGTCAGACCAATAAAGCCGCGGAAGAAGGAGTGCATTGGGTCAGGCGAAGCCGCGAAGGGTGCGAGGGGCGCCTGATCAACGACATCTCCCGTATTCTGCATGGGTGGCATCAGCTTCGGCCACCTGGCCCGAGCCTCTGCCCCAGCGCTTCCCACGGGACCAGTGGACGCGGTGGCAAGCTGCTTAACGTTGACAACAGATCCGGCCGTCACGGTCGAGCTGATATCGGTGACGGTGTAGTCCTGCGCGAAGGCAGAAAAGACAGGCAACGCGAATGACACGGCTATCGCGATGCTGATTTTTGTGAATGAATGGTGGTATTTTTTCATAAACAGGGACTGCTCGCCCGAGCAGAGCGAGATTGAAAGAAAAGGTCAATCTTATTTATGAAAAATCACCGGCACATGCTGCGCCGCCCAAAAAACGTTTTCGCGCGTTGCAGCTTTCGGCGGTCACAGACCGCCGCTACAGAGAGGCGGCCAGAGGACCCAGGCGGAAAATCAGCGCCGCGCTGCGTTCGTCTTTTGCGCCGGCTCGAGACGAAACACCGTTTCGCCTTCTTTCATCAGATCGAGAGGGTCCCGCGCGATAGTCTCCAGATAAGTAGGATCGCTCGTGAGCCAGTTAACTTCACGTGCGGCGCGGGCCAGCAGCATCTTTTGCCCGTCACGTTGCGATTGCAGTGCATCAATCTCGGCGCGCGCGGCCTGCATCTTTTTGTAAGGCGGAACGAAGAGACTGATGATGCCCAGCCAGACAGCCAGAAAAAGCAATACGAAGAGAATGCGATTAAGCCGCTGCCAGACGGTTGCGTCGCGGCGTTCCCGGAAGTCAGCGAAGCCGGGCTGATTCACGCGCGCATCTTACCGCCGTACTGCGCGTTGTCACCAAGTTCCTCCGCGATGCGTAACAACTGATTGTATTTGGCGATGCGGTCGGTCCGCGAAAGTGAGCCGGTTTTGATCTGGCCCGCGTTAGTCGCCACCGCGACGTCGGCGATAGTGGTGTCTTCAGTTTCACCGGAGCGATGGGAAATGACAGTGGTGTAGTTATTATCGTGCGCGAGTTTGATGGCATCGAGCGTTTCGGTCAGCGTCCCGATCTGGTTGACCTTGATGAGGATCGAGTTCGCCACGTGCTCGGCGATGCCGCGGCGGAGGAACTCGACATTGGTGACGAAGAGGTCGTCGCCCACGAGCTGCACGGTGTCGCCGAGCCGCTGGGTTAATTTCCTCCAGCCGTCCCAATCATTCTCCGCGCATCCGTCTTCGATAGAGATGATGGGAAACTTGCGACAGAGCTCAGCGTAAAACTCCACCAGCTCATCGGCTGTCCGCTTCGAGCCATCCGACTTTTTAAAAACGTAAAGGTTCTGCTCGCGATCGTAGAACTCGGATGATGCCGCATCGAGTGCAATGAAGATTTGTTCGCCCAGTTTGTATCCTGAACGTTCGACAGCGGTGGCGATTGATTCGAGTGCATCGTTGGCGGAGGAGAGGGCAGGGGCGAAACCGCCTTCGTCCCCGACTGCGGTCGAGAGTCCGCGCTCGTGCAAGACCTTCTTCAGCGCGTGGAAAACCTCGGCGCCATAACGCAGCGCCTCCGCAAAATTCGGCGCGCCCTTGGGCATAATCATGAATTCCTGGAAATCGATGGGCGCATCNNCCGTTGAGGATGTTCATCATCGGGACCGGCAGCACGCGCGCGTTCGGTCCGCCGAGATAACGAAAGAGCGGAACGTTGGCGGCTGCGGCCGCGGCGTGGGCGCAAGCTAACGAGACGCCGAGTAGCGCATTGGCGCCGAGGTTCTTCTTGTTGGGCGAACCATCGAGCGCGATCAGCCTCTCATCGATTTCCTTCTGCTCGCGCGCATCCAATCCGCGCAACGCATTCGCGATCGCGCCGTTCACATTCGCGACCGCGCGCTGCACACCTTTGCCGCCGTAGCGTTTCGCATCGCCATCGCGCAATTCCCACGCTTCATATTCGCCCGTGCTGGCGCCGCTCGGCACCGCAGCGCGTCCAAGCGCGCCGCCTTCCAGCCGCACATCCACTTCTACGGTGGGATTGCCGCGCGAATCCAGAATCTCGCGGCCGATAATTTCGGCGATGCTCGTCTCCATGGCGCGCGCAATCATGCGCAGGCCGCGTCCCCATTCAACGAATCTTTACACGCGAGGTGCCAGGGAGTTCGTCGATACTCAGTGTGTCGGAACAATCTTCGGCGCTACCAGCGCAATGGAGTTCCGCTCTAGCGTAGTCAGGCGCTGGGAGCGGCACTGGTTTTCGGCAGGCATGCCATGCCCTGCCTACGCAGATCACAAGCTCGAGAAAGCAAACTAACATTGCGCCAGACCGAACACGGGTTGCGGGAGAGCAGGCAAAACATGAAACGGAGCTAACAAACTTCGTGGAAAAGCAGATAGGCAGGTTGATAACGGGACAAGAAAGGCCACGCATCAAACACACATTGCGGGTGATGTCCTCGCGTCAGTCCCCCGGCTCAGGAGATGATAAATCGCCCCTTCGTACTCGATCCTCAGCTGCCGTGCCACCAACATTGCTTTAGCAAAGCCGGTTACTTTGTGTCAATAGTGAGGACTGGGCTTGCATTGTTTTCTCGGACAGTGAGCGAGGGTAGTTAGTTCAGTTGGGATTCAAAGTTAATGGGGCTGAGGTAAGCAAGGCTGGAGTGAAGTCTGATGCGGTTGTAGAAGGTCTCGATGTAGTCGAAAATGGCGGTGCGAGCTTCAGCGCGAGTGGTGAAGCGCTGGTGATAGACTAGCTCGTATTTGAGGCTGCTCCAAAAGGACTCGATGAAGGCGTTATCGTAACAGTTATCTTTACGGCTCATGGAGGCCAGGAGACGGTGTTGGGCCAGGAGCTGGCGGTAAGCGGCGCTGGCGAACTGGCTGCCCCGATCGGAGTGGACGATAAGGGCGCCGATGGGGCGGCGTTGGTTTAAAGCCATACGCAGAGCGGAGAGAGCCAGTGGGGTATCGAGGATGGGGCTCATGGCCCAGCCGACGACGCGGCGGCTAAAGACATCCAAGACGGCGACAAGATACAACCAACCCTGGGCGGTGAGGACGCCAGTGGCATCGGTGACCCAGACTTG
>QHBL01000338.1 GCA_003244125.1 Chthoniobacterales bacterium | reverse complement strand
TTGGGAGCGCGAAATGTGGCGCAAGGTTCCGGTTGATCCCGACGCTGAAATCCTGAGGGAAACGGGCGCGCCGGAGTTGTTCGGCGAGGAAGGATTCAGCACGCTCGAGCGCATCTGGGCGCGACCCACAGCGGAGATCAACGGCATCGGCGGCGGTTACCAGGGGCAGGGAACGAAGACCGTGATCGGTTCCGCAGCGATGGCGAAGCTGACGTTCCGGCTGGTGCCAAACCAGGACGGCAAGAAGATTATCGCGCGGGCGGAAGAGCATCTGAAGAAACATTGCCCGCCGGGTGTGAAGCTGGAAATGACGCCCGGTCACGCGGGGCCGTGGTATCTCACCGATCCGCACTCGCCCTTCGGCTGCGCTGCGCAACGGGCGCTGCAAAACGCCTTCGGCCGCGAGCCGGTTCTTATCCGCGAAGGCGGCAGCATTCCCATCGTCTCAGATTTCCGCAGCATCCTTGGGGTCGAAACGCTTTTGCTTGGCCTCGCCTTGCCGGACTGTCGCGCGCATTCCCCTAACGAAAATTTCCCGCTGGAAAATCTCGACGCCGGCATTCGCATCAACAAAGCGGTGTTGAAGGAGATCGCGGCGTAGAACTCACGGCTCTTTCGAGTAAACCTCGCCGACCGTGTCATCCCGAGCGAAGCGCAGTGCAGCCGAGGGATCCCGAGGCGTTACCTTCAGGCTTGTGCGCCAAGATCCCTCGACATCGCTCGGGATGACGCTGTCGCGCGTCCTCGTTCTGCTCATCGCGTTCAGCGTTTCGTCACCGGCGCCTGCCCAAACTATCGGCGAGCGCATCAAGGATATCTTCTCCACGCCGACGCCGACACCGCACAAAAAAAAGAGGGCGGCGCCAAAGGAGTCGCCGACGCCATCAGCCAGCGCTTCACCGCGGAAGAAGAAGAAAGCTTCGCCGACGCCAGCTGAAGAAGAGTCGCCCTCGCACTCTACTTCCCCGAAGCGGAGGAAGAAGTCATCGCCGAGCCCGTCACCAACAGAAACGCCATCGCCGTTCCCGGCGGAAACGCCGACACCCAGCGCTTCGCCTTCGCCCGAGCCAAACAAGCGGGGTGCGCCGAACGCGAGTTTGTCTCCCGACGCCATCGCCGGCTTCGAGCATTATCCGGAAAAAGTGCAAAAGCTTCTCACCTCCGCACTCGAGCTAACGAGTCGCAATCTCGATTACAAATATGGCTCGGCTGACCCTGCGAACGGCGGCATGGATTGCTCCGGCTTCGTTTATTTCGTCCTCACCCAAAGCGGCATCGGCGAGGTGCCGCGCGACTCGAGCGCCCAATACGTTTGGGCGCGCAAGGCCGGCACTTTCGAGCCGGTGGTGAGCCGCAAAGACGATTCATTCGAATTCGACAATCTCAAACCGGGCGACCTGCTTTTCTGGACCGGCACCTATTCCATCGAGCGCGATCCACCGATCACGCACGCCATGATCTATCTCGGGCGCGAGAAGAAAAGCGGCGCGCGGATCATGGTCGGCGCCAGCGACGGGCGCACCTATCAAAGCCAGCAGCGGTTCGGCGTGAGCGTATTCGATTTCAAGTTGCCGCGCGCAGAGAAGGAAGAGGACGGGAAAGCGCATCCGCGGTTTGTGGGTTACGCGCACGTTCCGGGATTGCAGGAATGATTCACGTTAAAAAGCGCCCTCTCATCCCGAGCGTAGTCGATGGACAACAAGTTGCGAAACCATCACGCCGGTCGTCCCGCTTTTTTCACTGTCGAGCTGACCCGCTGCGACAGGGATCGTCGAATCAGCGTTTGCCGTCGCGAAGCTATACTGAATCTTCTTCTTCGGGCCGGCGTACATCGGGTCGTCACAGGTGGCGAGCAGCGGGAAGTTGTTGTCGGGCGAGACGTTCGCTGGCTGATACGTGTAGGTCGCTTTCATCGTATTATCGCCGAGGTAGGTCACGCCGGTCAGCGCCGTAGTATCGAAAGGCAGCGCTAGCGTCTGATAGCTATATTGCACCGTCAGGCCATCGCTGGCGGTGATGTGATCGATCCGCAGCAGTCCACCAATTGTTGTATAAGAAAGCTGAATATAGCGGCCACCCGGTTCAGTGATCTGGGTCAATTGAGTGGTGTTGACGGGGTCGTAGGTGAAGGTGGTGCGCTGCCCGTACGGGTCAATCAGGGCTGTTGGCTTGAACACGTAGAATATCCGGTACCGAACACCTGCCGGGTTGTCGCAAACTCGACCTTGCCGCCATCAGGCAAAACGAGGTAGGTAAGCATGGTGGAGGTATTGAGCGGAGTGATGCGGTCTCGTATCCCCTTGGAGACCGGGCCACCGGACGAAAAGAAGGTCTCGTCGCAACCGTCAGGAAAGACAACCTCGTAGCTTGATGGTTTCAGGCCGCTGGACTGATTCTGCACCATGAACCAGTCATAAGAGTGCTCCCAAGTACCCGGAATCCCAAAGGGCGTGGTAGTGGTAGCCGCGCGGCTATTTGAAATTCTGGTGAACGCAAGTGGATATGCGCCGACGCTGGGGAGGGATAGGTCAGTTACCTGCCTCGTCTCATTACCAGTCGCCGGATCATAGGCGCAACCGGTGGTGATCGAGCCGTTGAAGGCGCCCGCCGGGCCGGCGGGGTTGCTGTTGCCGATTTGGGCGAGCGCCGGCTTTAGACCTGCAAGCAAGAACAGCGTGAGCAGCGATAGCGCATAGCAGCAGCGCGGTGCGATGAAGCGGTCGTTAGTTAAGCGTGGGGAACTCATGTTCGGTTTGATCTAGGGGGTCGAACTTGGAATGAGCAGCGTTGGGTCTGGATTCGGTCTGCCGGGCGCGACGGCGTAAAAACGAACGAGCGCGCGCGAGTCGCCACACACGACTCCGATCCGATAAAGTCCCTCCGCAGCGCCTAGTCCGACTCGAATAGTTGCCGTGCCATCTGCTCCAAGCGTGAGCTTGTCGGTGGTGCCGATGAGTTGTGCGCCATCCAGCGATTGGACGAGGACACGCTGACCGGCGAGATCGACTGGAAACTGCAATTGCGCTGCCACCGCCTGATTCGTCCTCGCCGCTACCCGACCGAAGAATCCTCGGGCACTGGTGAGGTTAATTGCGCCTGTGCTCTCAAGAGACATCGCGGCGGCAGGGCCGCGATCGATCAGTGGCAGAGCGGTGGTTGGTGATTGAGCTTGGGTGGTAGCGGCGTAGCAGATGATGCAGCTGGCCGCGAGCACTGCGGGAAGTAATTTCATGGTTTCTCCTGGGTTGGATACTCGTCGCACGCGGGCGCCGAGCTTGGCTCTAAGGGTAAGCCGGGAGTCAAATTGCGGGGGGGCAGCGTTTGAGGGGTGACCGAGTTTGTAACGACGCGAACTTACGTGACAAGAGAAAATCGTCAGTTGCGCATTTTGTTTGCAAGTAGCTCAAACAAGCAGCGTTAGTTCAATAATAACACCTGTCGCTACTGTCGTTTTTCGCGACGCCAAATTTGCAGAGGTCAGGATCGATTCCGTTTTCATGTTGTAAAATTTTCCGGGGCGTAAACGGATTCCGTTTTCAGCTAAGATTTACGCGCCTGCGTGGCGCTCACCGGGTCCGGAACTCAATGAGAATCGCGCGCGAAAAAACCGGCTCGCCCGACATGGCTATCTGGTAAAGCAATGTTCTTAAACAGCCGCAAGGATCGAAAAACGGCCTCCAGAACAAGAATCGGGGTCGGTCCTCACTATTGACAAAACGCTGCGGCTTTTGCTAGGACAGCACTCATGACGCGGCAGCTTAGTATGGGACACAAAGCGCGCTCGAGGTTGTGTTTACTCGACTCGCACCGCGTGAGTTTTATCCAGGCGCAATGTCTGCCCCGCCCCGAGGTCGACGTGCATCGTCGGATCTATCAGTTTCTGCCCATCGAGTTGAACGCTGCCTTGCCTGATCAAGCGGCTTGCTTCCGTACGTGACCTCGTTAGGTCGAGCGACGCGAATGCGGCAACGACGATGCTGACTAGATCGGCGGTGCGGGCGGGAAACGGCGCGAGCGCGGCGTGCCCGAGGTCCTTCTTGCTGAAACGCGTCGTCCAGTCATCGCGTGCGCGATCGGCGGCTTCACGGGAATGATACGTCGCGACGATTTCCCAGCCGAGCTGCCTCTTCGCTTCGAGCGGATGCTCTTCGCGCGGTAGCTCGCGGCCAAGCAGCAGCTGGTAGTAGCGCGCCATCAGCTCATCGGAGATACTCATGAGCTTGCCGAACATCTCCGCCGGCGAATCATTGAGCGCGACGTAATTGCCGAGGCTTTTGCTCATCTTTTTTTCGCCATCGAGCCCTTCCAGGATGGGCATGAGCAACACCACCTGCTGCGGCTGGCCTTTGTCTTTTTGCAACTCGCGCCCGAGCAAAATGTTGAAAAGCTGATCGGTGCCGCCGAGCTCCACATCGGCTTTGACCATGACCGAATCGTAGGCCTGCATCATCGGATACTGAATCTCGTGCGCGTGAATCGGCTGCTCCTGTTTGATGCGGGCGCGGAAATCTTCGCGTTGCAGTAGCTGCTGGAGGGTGACGGCGCTGTTCAACCGGATAACTTCCTCGAAGGTAAACCTGGCCAGCCACTGGCTGTTGTAGAAAATTTCGGTGCGGCTTTCGTCCAGGATCTTGAACGCCTGCTCGCGGTAGGTCTGGGCGTTTGCCTGCACCTGCTCGCGGGAAAGCTGCGGCCGTGTCGCGGAACGCCCGCTCGGGTCGCCAACGAGAGCGGTGAAATCGCCGATGATGAGGATCGCCTGGTGCCCGAGCTCCTGGAAATCGCGCAGTTTCCGCAGGATAAGTGAGTGGCCGAGGTGAATGTCGGCGCTGGTGGGATCGACGCCGAGCTTGACCCGGAGCGGCCGGCCCGCGGCAAGCTTCTGCGCCAGTTCGGCCTCGCTGATGATTTGCGCCGCGGCGCGGACGAGCTGTGATTCGGGAGCCGCCATCGCGCGCAAGCTACAGGCAACCGCCGCGCGGCGACAACCTACTTGTTCTTGTTCAGCAGCTCGCGGACGTCGTCGATGGAGAGCGGGCGATCCTGCTGATGCAGCGCCTCCTGGCTCTTGCCACGACCGGCGAAGGGACGAGTGCCGGCATATTTGCGCGTGTCATAGCTTTTGCCCGCGTCGCGCGCGGAGGAAACGCCGCGAGCGTCTTGAGTCGCGAAAGTTTTAGTGCGAGGCGCCGCCGGCAGGGTGGCGCCTTTGGTGGCGAACGGCCGCGATGAATACGAGCGCGTGCTGAACTCACGCGTCCCGGCGAATGTCTTGGCGAGATCGTGATTCGAAACGTAGAACGCGCGCGTGGAGGCAGACTTCGCTGTCACCGCGCCGGCGCCATTGAACTGCTTGTGCTGCGCCGGATTCTCCAGCGTGGTATTTGGCTCGAGCAAACGATCGACGAGTTTGCGTTCCTGTTCCTGCGCGCGCGCCACCAAGGCGAGGAAGCAGAATGAAACGACGAAGGCGAGACGCATCGGGCGAGAATGCCAGAGCGGCGTCGCGTTTGTAAAGCAAAACGGTAGGGTTGGGCATGGACCTCCTGGCGCAAGATGACCGTGCTCTCATGCGCGAAGCTTTGCGCCTGGCTGCCAAAGCCGCGGCTGCCGGTGAAGTGCCGGTCGGCGCGTTGATAGCTAAAGACGGTCGGATCATCGGCCGCGGTTACAATCAGGTGGAGATGCTCAAGGACGCGACGGCGCATGCGGAGATGATCGCCATTACGCAAGCTTCAGCAACCCTGGGCGACTGGCGGCTGACCGATTGCGAACTGTTCGCCACCAAAGAGCCATGCCCGATGTGCGCCGGCGCGATCGTGCACGCGCGTCTGCGCCGGGTGATTTTCGGCTGCGCTGATCCTCACGCGGGGGCCGCGGGGAGTATGATCAACTTATTGCAAATGCCGTCGCTCAATCACCGATGCGACGTCGCCACCGGATTGCTGGCGGACGAGTGCGCCGAGTTGCTGCAACAGTTCTTTTGCGACCGGCGCAACGTCCCGAAGAAAGATAGCTGAGCTACTTGTGCTGCGGCCGCGTGAACACCATCCCAGGGACGTTGCGGCGGCGACTTGGTCAGCGAACGGCATCGCTCAAGGTAGAGCTCGCTCAAACTATCGGCTGGGCGCAACTTGAGACATCGGCCAACCCAATTCGGCAGTTGCCTGGCACAGGCAAGCAATCACAGCGCTTACCTGTCGACGTCGTTTTATGCAAGATTCACAGGCTAACCCCTTTTTGCTTCCACCCGCCGTCCAAGTGATCTGGAACCAGCGCATGCCCACCACCCAATTAGGGGCGGGTGTTTCCACCAGCAGGTGATAATTGGTTGCTCATCAGGACAACGGCGTGGACGCGCCAGCCGGTGCGTTCACAGACGTGGCCCAAGGTGCTGACGAAGCGCGCGCCGTCAGTTTCATCGCGCACAATATCTTCAGGGCGATCTCCGCGATCGAGCAGATGATACAGAGCACTGGCAAACTCAATTCGGCCTTTGCGTGGCACAGCCAAGCCAATCAGAGCAAAGGAGCGCTCACTGTCGATCTAATTTGTGCAAGATTCACAGACTCACCCCTCTGCTTCCCCTTCAAACTGGGATCCGCAGTGGACGCGCCACGCCGCCGGTCCTGATCGCCCACGTCTTAAATGTCAAATGTTAAGATTTGGGGTTGCATTGATTTCTCGGA
>QHBL01000341.1:3174-3299 GCA_003244125.1 Chthoniobacterales bacterium | reverse complement strand
GTAGTAAGGCCGGTAGCCGACGCCGTAATAGACGCCCGGTGAGTAGTAGGGCGCGCCGTATGGATAATAGCCGTACGGGTAGTAGCCCGGATAATACGCGACCGGCAGCGGCAGGCCGATGCCGA
>QHBL01000341.1:346-3032 GCA_003244125.1 Chthoniobacterales bacterium | reverse complement strand
AGCGAAGCGAAGTCGAGGGATCCCGAAGAAGCTAACTTAAAGGGCGCGCCACGGGATCGCTTGACTGCGCTCGGGATGACGTGTCCGGGGCGTAACCGGTCACACAAACGTCGTTGCCGATGCGCTCGTATCGCGGACGCGCAAGCCGAACCGCGTTAGCTGTGGACGCCGCACCGTTTCCGCCAAAGGCGAGCACATCGCCTCCGGTGAAAAGCGGCGTGAGGTAAATCTGGAACTTGTCGATCAGGCGTTCATCGAGCGCCTGGGTCAGCACTTCGCCGCCGCCTTCGATCAGTACGCTCAGCACTTCGCGCTTGCCTAAATCGCGCAGCACGGAAGCGAGCGATTGATTGCGGCAAACGAGGGTGCGTTCGCGATGCGAATCCTGGAAAACTGTCGCGCTCTTCTGCAGCCGCCCGCTTCTGGTGAGAACAACGCGCCAGGGCTGCTGGCCGCGCCTGCCGGTCGTTAATCGCGGATTATCGGAGCGAATAGTTTCGGCGCCGACAAGAATGGCGTCGACTTCCGCGCGAAGTTTTCGGGCATGCGCGCGCGCGGCAGGCGAGCTGAGCCACTGCGATTCACCCGGTGGACGAGTGAGGCGGCCATCGAGGCTCATAGCGCATTTGGCGATGACGAACGGCTTGCCCGTGACTATCCATTTATTGAACGCTTCGTTGAGCTGGGTGCATTCTCTTTCCAGAATGCCGGTGCTGACCTCGATCCCCGCTTTGCGCAGGAGCTCGATACCGTGCCCACAATGCCGCGGATTGGGATCGGCGGCGCCGATGACGACGCGCTGAATCCCGCGCTCGATGATGTACTCGGTGCATGGCGGGGTGCGACCTTGGGTGGAACAAGGCTCAAGCGTGAGGTAAAGCGTAGCAGATTTCGTCTGGGGCACCCGCCTCAGACAATCGACCTCCGCGTGCGGCGCGCCGGCCCGAGCATGAAAGCCGCGCGCGACGATGCGCTCGCCGCGGACGAGAACTGCGCCGACGGCGGGATTCGGACTCGTTTGCCCCAGCGCCTTCTTCGCCTCGGTCAGGGCAGCTCGCATAAATTTTTCGTCGCCAGACTGAGCGGGCATTCCGGGACTGTAGGTGCAGCTATGGCGGCTGGGCAAGCCGAAGCACAGCTAGCGCCGGCATTGTCCGCGCAAAACTGTCGCTAGTTTTGGATTTGTTAAATACCTCAGGCGAGCAATAATGTCTCGCATTCGATCAATCTTCGACCGGCCTAAAAATCTCAATACACTTGAAGACAACTACTTATGTTGATGCCGATGCCGTGGCATCTCCAAAGCTTATTCTGTGCATGGAAAGATTTTCACAGAAAGGAATCTACACATTATGAGCATCATTCGTTATCAAAGTCCGGCGACTCCCTCCCTGAGCGGCGTGGATCGCTGGAGCAATCTGCGCGACGAGCTTGACTCGCTCTTCGAGCTGCCGTTCTGGTCTAATTTTCAGCGCCAGACGCAGCTCTTTAGCGGTTGGTCTCCCGCGCTCGATATTTACCAGAACAACGACAACGTGGTCGCGCGCGCCGAGCTGCCCGGCGTGCGGAAGGAGGACATCGAAATCTCCCTCCATGACGGCATGCTGACCATCAGCGGCGAGCGCAAGTCCGAAACGGCCGAAGGCGATCAAGCGGAACGCAGTGAGCGTTATATTGGTAAATTCCGCCGCAGCGTTTCACTGCCCACGCAGGTGGATGCGAACAAAGTCTCGGCCAGCTATCGCGACGGCATCCTCACGGTGACGTTGCCGAAAGCGGAGGAAGCCAAGCCGAAGCAGATTCAGGTCAACGTCGAGTAAAAGAGAAAGGACAACTTCATTATGAACACACTAGTTCGCGAAAATCGCGGTAACAGCGTTCAGCAACGGCCGGAGCAGTTTGTCATGCCGGCCGCGAGCGTGCGCGAGGATGGGGACAATTACATTCTCAAGGTGGAGATGCCGGGCGTTAACAAGGAAGGTCTCGACATCGCGGTGGAGAATAACGAGCTGACCATCACGGGGAGGCGCGCGCTGCCCCAAATCGATGGCGCGTGCATTCATCGCGAGTCGCGCGCGGAGAATTTCCGGCGCGCCTTCGAGCTCGACCCGAGTATCGATACCGGCAAGGTCGGGGCGAAAATCGAGCAGGGCGTTCTCACTCTCACGCTGCCGAAAGCGGAGCAGGTGAAGCCGCGCAAGATCACAGTCGAGTAAGCTGACCCGCCGAGGAAAATGCGAAGGCCGCGCATCGAAAGGTGCGCGGCCTTTTTTCCTTTTTGCTTGGCGAAGCGAAGTTGCCGCTTTACTAACAAGTCTCGCACTATGCCCGTTAAAACCGAAGAGAAGCCCGCGGTCGACAAACTGACTGCCGCCCGCGATAAGAACCTCGATCTCGCCATTCAGCAAATCGCCAAAGACTACGGCGACGGCGCGATCATGCGGCTGGGCGACGAGAAGATCGTCGATATCGACGTCATCCCCACGGGCAACATTCTCATCGATCGCGCGCTGGGTGTAGGCGGCTTTCCCCGCGGTCGTGTGGTCGAAGTTTTCGGGCCGGAATCGTCGGGCAAAACCACGCTCACGCTCACCGTTATCGCCCAGGCGCAGAAACGCGGCGGACTGGCGGCGTTCATCGACGTCGAGCACGCGCTTGACCCGCAATACGCGCGCAAGCTCGGGGT
>QHBL01000341.1:0-221 GCA_003244125.1 Chthoniobacterales bacterium | reverse complement strand
GAGACGCTGGTGCGTTCCAATGCCCTGGATGTTATCGTGCTCGATTCGGTCGCGGCGCTGGTGACCAAAGCGGAACTGGAAGGCGAAATCGGTGATGTTACCGTCGGTGCGCAAGCACGGTTGATGAGCGCCGCGCTGCGCAAATTGACTTCGCTGATTTCGAAAGCGCGAACCTGCTGCATTTTCACCAACCAGATCCGCGAGAAGATCGGCGTCATGTT
>QHBL01000173.1:15689-17024 GCA_003244125.1 Chthoniobacterales bacterium | reverse complement strand
GATCTCGACCCGCAGGGCAACGCCACCAGCTCCCTCGGCATGCAGGAATTCGAAGGCGAAAGTTTGTACGACCCTCTGCTCGGAAGCGCAGCGATCGCGGAAAAGATTTTGCCAACGAGGCTCGATAACCTGTTTCTCATCCCGGCCGATCTCGATCTCGCCGGCGCTGAGGTGGAGATCGCACGCATGCCGGATCATTTACTGCGGCTGACGCAGGCGCTGGGGCCATTGCGGGATGACAACGCCTTCGATTTCGTTTTTCTCGATTGCCCGCCGTCGCTCGGCATCCTGATGACAAACGCGCTCGCCGCCGCGGACGAGCTGCTCACGCCAATTCAATGCGAGTACTTCGCGCTGGAAGGTCTGGTGAAAATTGTGCGCGTGATCGAGCAGGTGCGGGACTCCGGCGCCAATGCCAGGATTGAGATCAGCGGGATCGTTATGACAATGTTTGACAGCCGCACCAAGCTCAGCGGGCAGGTGGTGGCAGAGGTGCGGCAGCATTTTGGCGAACGTGTTTTCGAGACCATGGTCCCGCGCAGTGTGCGCTTGAGTGAAGCACCGAGCTTCGGCAAAACCATTCTCGAATACGACAGCGCCGGCCCGGGCGCACGAGCGTATCGCGCGCTGGCCGATGAGTTTTTGGAACGGCGCGCGGTTCGGTAAACGCCCAGGAGGGACGAGCGCCGTCTCGTTCCCAAACTGAAGGGCGCGCGGAGAACGACGTTATGAAGAAGGATTGGGACGACACGGAGGTCGTCCCTCCAGAGCGAGCCAGTCCTGACGCGTCATGGCGAAAACGAGCGTGGGGAGACCTTTGAACGTCGTCTCCTTCTCAACTTGCATCCCGTTTTTCTGCGCCACGCGGCGCGAGGCATGATTGTCCGGGTGAATCAGTGAAATGACCCGGTCGAGTTTCAGATCACGAAAGGCGTGATCGCGAACTGCGCGCGCCGCTTCCGTAGCGAGTCCGCGATTCCAGAACCGCGAATCGAATCTGTAGCCGATCTCGATCTCGTGGTCGCCATCCACTTCCTGATGCAGAAATCCGCAGTAGCCGATGAGAGTGTTTGAGACGCGGTCGATCACCGCGAACTGCGAGGGCAAACCGTCGCGATCCCAGCGGAGAAACTTGTCCAAAACGGCCGTGGTCTGCTCGCGAGTGAAGCCGCTGCTGCCGGAGAAGCGCATGAAATCGCGATCGGCGAAGAGCTCGACCATCCGCTCGAGATCGTTCCGGTCGAACGGGCGAAGAGTCAGACGCGCCGTGTGAAGAATCATGCGTCTATTGTGCTACGTTCACGCGAACGTAAATTGTTCGATGGAACTCGCACG
>QHBL01000173.1:0-15591 GCA_003244125.1 Chthoniobacterales bacterium | reverse complement strand
GGCGCACTTCGCGCGATGGCAAAGGCATCGGCTCGAGCATGGGCATTTGTCACTCCTACACGCCCGACGGCCGTTGCGTGTCGCTCTTGAAAATTCTGCTCACGAATTACTGCATCTTCGATTGCCTTTATTGCATCAATCGCGCCTCGAGCAACGTGCAGCGCGCCCGTTTCACGGCGGACGAAGTGTTGAAGCTGACGCTCGATTTTTATCGGCGCAATTACATCGAAGGGTTGTTCCTCAGCTCCGGCATCATCCGGTCGCCGGACTACACCATGGAAGAGGTGGTGGCGGTTGCACGCACGTTTGCGGCTCGAGCATCAGTTCCGCGGTTACATTCATCTTAAGACAATCCCGGAAGCGTCACCTGCGCTCATCGCCGAAGCCGGACGCTACGCCGATCGCATATCTATCAACATCGAACTTCCGACGCGCGATGATGTGGAGAGACTCGCGCCGCAGAAAAGATTTGAGAATACAGAGCTGGTGATGAAGGGCATTCGCGATCGCATCGCTGAGGCGAAGAACGAACGGAAACAGAATGCAAAAGCACCTGCCTTAGCGCCAGCCGGGCAAAGCACGCAGATGATCGTGGGGGCGACGGCGGCTGGGCACTGCGCAATCGTCACATTTCCAGTCGATCTGAATCGCTCACCACGTGAGCTGTTGCTGCGTGTTCCTGGTCTCGGCACCAAATCAGTCGAGCGGATTTTACGATTGCGGCGCTGGCATAAGCTGCGGCTGGAAGATTTGCCGCGGCTGCATGTGCGGGTGCAGAAGGTGCTGCCGTTTGTCATCACCGCCGATCACAATGCAAGAGCGCTGACG
Organism: Chthoniobacterales bacterium; assembly: GCA_003244125.1. Next base: position 14,763 of record QHBL01000173.1, on the reverse strand, counting down.
ATTGATCGTGAGAATTTGACCGCGCAGTTGCGTCCGGCATCGTCGCAACTCGATTTGTTCCCGGTGGAGAGCTCGGTAATGACCGGACAACTTTGAACGCTACGGCCTGAGCCGAGCGAAGGACCTCACAATTCCAGAGTGGCGACCACTCGGCGGTGATGACACGCCCCCCTGATGTGAGCTCGTTCGCCGTCTGCGCAGCTCAGGATGACAGTAATTGCGAATCGCTCTTGAGTAGATCGCGTCCGCTTTGAACCAAATCAGCATTCTTCCGAACTTCCGCAGCTGGCAGAACGCCGCGCGTTCCGCTTTGCAGCGCGAGCAGGCGCCGGAGCGGATCGCGTGGGAGCAGCTGGTCTCGCGCAATCCCGCGCTCCCACTATTCGATGAGAGCGATGCGAGCGAGCGGAACGGGCAACAGTTTTATGTGCCAAAGCAATTCATCGAGCTGGCGAAACTCGTGGCGCTGCACCGCGACGAGAAGCGCTGGGCGCTCCTCTACCGCATGCTCTGGCGACTGACGCATGGCGAGCCAAAGCTGCTCGAGATTTTCATCGATCCGGATGTCGCGCTCGCGAATGACATGGCCAAGTCAGTCCGGCACGACATCCACAAGATGCGCGCCTTCGTTCGCTTTCGGGAAGCGAAGGCCGATGACGGCAGCTGGTTCGTGGCGTGGTTCGAGCCGCAGCATCATATCGTCGAGCACAACGCGCAGTTTTTCGTCGATCGCTTTGCTGCGATGCGCGCGTAAAGGTGCACGCGATGGAAATGGAGATGCCGAAGAAGTATTGGAAGAATTTGCCGGAGGCGACGGTGATTCCGTCACTGCTGAACGAAGCGCCGGCGCGATTGGAGACGATGATGAATCGCAACGCGGAGAAAATTGCCCAATCGAACGGCGACGTGTGGATGCGTGCTCCGGTGCCGGAAACATCGAATCTGGCAAAGGTTGCAGCGGCGGCGAAATCGTGCACGGCGTGTCCGCTTTACAAGAATGCGACGCAGACGGTTTTTGGCGAGGGGCCCAAGCGGGCGACCGTCATGATGATCGGGGAGCAGCCTGGTGATTACGAAGATGTGGCCGGGAAACCGTTTGTTGGGCCGGCGGGAAAAATGCTCGACCGCGCTCTCGAGGAAGCGGGATTCGATCGCGCTGAAGTTTATGTCACAAACGCGGCGAAACATTTCAAATGGGAGCCGCGCGGGAAACGGCGCATTCACCAGAAACCGAGCGCACGCGACATCGCGGCGTGCCGTCCCTGGCTGGAAGCAGAATTGCGTTTGGTCGAACCGAAGCTCGTGGTGTGTCTCGGCTCGACTGCGGCGCAGACAGTTTTTGGTCCGGCGTTTCGCGTGACGAAGCAGCGAGGACAAGTGCTGGAGTCGCCGCTGGCGAAACGCGTCGTCGCGACTGTCCATCCGTCATCGCTTCTGCGGCAGCCCGATGAAGAATCGCGCGAGCGGGAATATCAGAATTTCCTCGCCGATCTGCGGGTAGCCTTAAAAGCCGCGCGCTAAAACGCAACGGCATTAGCTAACGCTAACTAAGGTCATCCCGAGCGAGGTCGAGGGATCCCGCGGAGCTAGGTTTAAGATGTCACTGCGGGATTCTTCGACCTCGCCCGGGATGACCGGGAAATGGCGCTAGGGCGTGGCTGAGGCGCTCGCCTTCTTCGCGTCGCGTTTTTCTTTACGCGCGTCCTTCACCGCCTGTTCCGCTTCCGTCAGCGGGCCGAGCTTGACTGTTTTCGCTTCGAGCGAGCCGTCCGGCATTTTGTAGTAGGATCCGCGAACCTCCTCGTTCGCCACAATGTCTTTCATCGTCGCCGCCTGTTCCGCCCTGGTGATGACAGTCGTCTCCGTAATTTTGAAAGACCGCGCGCTTCCCTTTCCGGTGATGGTAAAAGTGCGCGCTCGTTCATCGAGTGCAGCGATAACGCCTTGGAAGGGAACAGCGCGCACCTTGCCGGCCCCAGTGGCGCTATCGCCCGTGGCGACGGCAGTGTCACCCGCCGGTGTCGCTTTAGGTTGGGCTTGGGCGTTGTGCAGGGAGAGGAGCGTGGCCAGGATAAGACAGACGCCGGCGAGGATTTGAGTTTTCATTGTGCGTGAGTGATGCGAAGTGCGCCGCCGAAAAGGGAAAGTCACGGCGCGCCGGGATGCAATCGTTTTGTTTGGAAAGCGAGCAGAGTCATTTGATGGGTGGAACGGCGCATGCACGTGCTAACCATTTCCTGCTTTTAGCGCGGGTATAGCCCCGCTGGGAGAGCGTCTCGTTGGCAATGAGTTCGCTCCGAATTAGCTGGGATTGATTTCCCCCGCTCAGACCCCCGCTTAGCGAGAGGTAAAGCGGATCACGCCTGCCTATTTCAAATTGTCTCAAACGGCGGCAAAAGCAAAGAGCGAGTGGACAAGAATCACAAAGTGCCTCGCCAGCGTGCGGCGGGGACTTACCTCCGGTCGCCCGGCCGCGAAGCGAGCAAGAAAAGACTTCACAAACGAGCTTGCGCTGCATAGCATCGGCGCATGAACTCGCGTGTCACGTTCACCCCGAAACTTTTGCTCGCGGCTTTTACTATTTTGAGCTTCGGCCTTCAGAGTGATGCCCAGAATTCGTTTACCTGGGCAACGAAGGCATCAAATCCGCTGGTGCGTTTTGAAGCAATAGGCGGCGCGGCTGCTGGCAAGCTATACCAATTTGCGGGATACTATACCTGCTGCAATCAGATCCTGGCGACGTCGGAATGCGACGCCTATGATCCGGCTGCGGATAAATGGTATTCACTCGCTAGTATCCCTCAGCCTATTAGCCACTCCGGCCAGGTGGCCGATGTCGATAATCCCAACAACATGACTTTCTGGCTGGCTGGCGGCTTTCTCGGCGATGACCCCGGCGATAGCACGACCGAGGTATGGAAATACAACATTAACACTAATAGCTGGTCGCAAGGCCCGCCGCTTCCTGCTCCGCGCGGTGGCGGCGTTCTGGTCAAGCTTGGGCGTGAGCTGCATTACTACGGCGGCGCGGTGCGAACGGGTGGCGTTTGGAAGCAGGATTATGGCACGCACTGGGCTCTCGATCTCGACGGCGGCAGCGCGTGGCGCCCTACGACCACCAGTGGTCAACTACTCGCACCCATGCCCAATCCGCGCAACCACATGGGCGGGACGGAGCTGAATGGCAAGTTATACGCCATCGGAGGACAGCATCTCGGCGCGCAAAACACAACTAACCAAACCGAGGTGGACGTTTATGACCCCGCTACCAATAATTGGAGCCAGACTACTCCTTTGCCGGTTCCCACCGGCCACGTCACGGCCAACGTCTTTGTGCGAAATGGTCACATTGTTGTCACCGCCGGCAGGGGTCAGAACGGAGTTATGCTTGCCAACGTGCTCGACTATAACCCTTCGACCGCAACCTGGACGGAACTGCCACCGTTGCCGAGCGGACGGCAATCGCCAGTCTCAGGGTTAGTCGGAAACCAGATGGTCGTGACCTGCGGCGCCGACGGCACATTGAAGAACCAGACGTGGGTGAGCGAAACAAACAACTCTACTACTACCGGGGTATGGCAGTCAGCACCTGCCCTTCCGATCGCGACCGGGGAAGTGTCAGCCGGAGTCATCAGTAACATTATGTACTTAGTCGGTCAGGACACGAGTGCGACCATGGCTTACAACCTGAGCACCGGCGTCTGGCGTAGCGACTTGGCGCCACGTCCTTTTGTGGGTGATCACCACGGCGCGGAAGTCATCAACGGGAAGCTCTATCTCTTCGGCGGCCTGGATGGGAACGGAGCGTCCGCGGGCCAGGTGCAGATCTATGATCCCGTGAGCAATTCCTGGAGCGTGGGCACGCCAGCTCCTTACGCGGGGGGCTCCATCGCCACCGCGCTCATCGGTGGGAAAGTTTATGTCGCTGGCGGAATAGTCGGAAGCACCACCGTGAGCACCGCCGCCGTTTACAATCCAACTAACGATACGTGGGCTTCTATTCCTCCCATGCCAGCGGGGCGAAACCATGCCGCCGCTGCCACCGACGGCACGAAGTTCTATATCTTTGGCGGACGGACCGGAGGCAATGTGCCTTCTGTCGGTTTCAGCGACGTTCAGATTTACGATCCGGCATGGAATACATGGCAGTGGAGCGGCCAGGGCGGATCGAACATACCTCCCTTACCGCAACCGCGAGGTGGAATGGGTAAAGCGGCTTGGTACAACAGCGAGTTCTATGTTATCGGCGGAGAGACGACCAATGCTGGCACGGGCCAGGTCTCCGGTAATGTTTACAACCGCGTCGACGTTTACAATCCCGCTACCATGACATGGCGCCTTGACACCCCGATACCTACAGCGCGGCACGGCATTTTCCCCGTCGTTGCCAATGGCGAGATCCTCGTCGCGGCCGGCGGTGTCCACTCAGGCCATTCGTCCTCAAAGGTGTTTCAGATCTTTTCCACCTCCTCTTCAAACAGCGGCCAGGCGGTGCTTAGCTTCACACTTATCAACGCAGATACAGACCAGCCGGTGCCAGGTTTTCAAACCATATCTAACGGCGCGGTGATCAACACCGCATCCATCGGCACAACCCACCTCAACGTCCGTGCGAACACACAACCGTCGGTGCTCGGAAGCGTGCGTTTTGGCCTTGATGGGAAAGCGAACTACCGCACCGAAAGCAGCGCGCCCTATTCGTTGTTTGGCGATTCCAACGGCGATTACGCCGCTGGCGCGTTCTCTACCGGAAAGCACACGCTAACTGGAACCCCATTTACCGGTAGCTCCGGCAAGGGGAATGCGGGCGCACCGTTAACTATTTCGTTCACAATCCAGTAATTGTTTCGACAACCTTAATGCCGGCGGCTGGAAATCGCCTACTGCAGCGCAGTACGTGCCACGGCAGATACCTCGTCGAATCTGACGAACTGCTGACGGCATTTGTAGAGTTGGAATCGACCCCGCTGTGATCCACCGCGCCTAGCAAATCGGCATCTGAGACGCGACCACATTACGGCTCGACATCGCACTGGATTTGTCATAAGCCGTTGCTGTCAAACAGAACCTGAATCGGGGCGGACGTTTCTCCGGTCGCTTTGCTCGCGGACTCAGGTTCGTAGTGAGTAGGGCTTACCACCGGAAGAAGAAAGAAGCTCCCGATGAATATTCGAATCCGACCTGCAGTTCCTTCGCTAAAGCAGTTTTTGCTACGACCATGTCCTCTTCTCATTACTCTCTCGTTCATTTCGTTTGCGCCGTCACGCTCGGTTGAGGCAGTGACGCCACCGCCGGACGGTGCATACCGGAATCAAAACACAGCTGAAGGCCACGACGCCCTTTTGAAGCTCACCACGGGATACCGAAACACGGCGTTAGGTTTTGATGCGCTGGAAAACAACGAGGCCGGCATGGAGAACACGGCCACCGGTTATTCTGCGCTCCACAGCAATAACGAAGGCTACTCTAACACAGCGACCGGCTCACAGGCGCTTTTCCTCAATGGCGGACGGCGGCTATAACACGGCTACCGGTAACGCTGCGCTCTACGGCAACGGATCGGGTTTTACAACACGGCCACCGGTTATGGGGCCCTGGCTTCCAACATCTTCGCGCAAGGCAATACGGCCACAGGTTATTTTGCACTGAGCTACACCACGGCGGGCGGCGACAACACCGCCAACGGCGCCTATGCACTACAAAGCAACACAACCGGTTATGGTAATACCGGCAGTGGCGAGGCGGCACTTTTTAGCAACACAACGGGCCACAACAATACGGCTGATGGCCTGAACGCTCTGAGTAACAATACAACCGGCTCAAACAACGTCGCGGAAGGTTGCAACGCGGGAACCGATCTAACCACTGGAGATAATAATATCGATGTTGGCGCTGATGTTGTTGGCGCGGCTGGCGAAGCGAACACTACCCGCATCGGCAAACCAGGAATACAGAAGGCGACCTTTGTTGCGGGTATCTCCGGGACAGCCGTAGCTGGCAAGCAGGTCGTAGTAAACTCAAGTGGAAAGTTAGGTATATTTACTTCCTCGGCGCGATTCAAGGAAGCGATCGAACCAATGGACAGGGCGAGCGAAACGATTCTGGCGCTGAAACCAGTGAGATTTCGCTACAAACCGGAGATAGACCCAGATTGTATTCCGCAGTTTGGCTTAATCGCGGAGGAGGTAGAAAAGGTGAATCCTGCTTTAGTGGGTCGGGATGAAAACGGCAGGGCCGACACTGTCCGCTATGAAGTGGTGAACGCGATGCTCCTCAATGAGTTCCTGAAAGAGCACCGCAAAGTAGAGAAACAAAACCAGCAACTACAGACACAAGAAGCAAGATTGGCGGAGCAGCAGAAGCAAATCGATGCTCTGACGGCAACGGTGCAGAAAGTTAATGAGCGTATCGAATCCGGAGTAATCTTCACCGCAAACGTTCACGAGTCAGTGACGGGCTCGCCGTAAGACCGCGAGCCAAGTGAGGCGTCACTTGGCGGACTCACTTCGCGCCCGCTGGTCTAAAGCCGTTGGCAACAGCCTCTAATTCCAACCCAGCGTAGCGGTTGTAGGTAGTGTTCTTGAGCCGCTTCTCTTGTAGTGCAAACCATTCGTCTAAGTGCGATGCGCACGTTCCGTACTTTTGCGTCCAACCCGCCCGGCCAGCTCAGTTCCATCTGCTTGATGATCGAAGCGTTGGTGCGCTGGGTTTTTACTGATTTGCCTTGGTTTGAAGCCACGAACTTGCGCAGTAGCCCACGAAGCGGTGTCTTCTCCACCTCCCGGTCTACTGCATCCAAATTCCGCATCCATTCGCGCAGACGCCGCTCTGCCATCTTCCGATCTGTCGTTCGTAGCGAGCACTCCCTGCGTTTGCCCCGAATCTTCTTCACGCCGTAGTAGCGGCCGGAACGGGAATGGCGAAGCAAGGGCAGGCTGCTGACGCTCGGCATAGAGAAGAAGGCTCCGCTGCGTTCGATCTCAACTGAGGTTCAGCTGTTCGGGACCGCTGCACATTACAGCGCGGACACCATGGACTTTCGGCAAATCGTCAGGGGGGCAAAACGGGTGCACTTACCACGATTAGACGGATGGCACAACACGCGTTAAAATTCTGAAGAGTCACGAGTTCGGGGGTATAGCTCAGTTGGTAGAGCGTCTCGTTCGCAATGAGAAGGCCAGGGGTTCGAATCCCCTTACCTCCACACCGGAGCTAGGAATGTGAGTGCGACGCGGGGTAGCTAAGTTGCGCATCTCAGCCGGCTAATCCGCCGGCGCGCTGGCGCTAAATTCGCCTGCCGAGTCGTTCATGACGCGGGCAAGAGCGGGCGGACTCAATTGCTGCGCCACCTTTTCCGGGGGAGAAGTGATCTCGGGCTGGCCTTTGGCTTTCAAGGATTCGTTCAAGCCACCCAGGTCTTTCGTTAGAATATCGCTGAACTCATTCGAGACGTCACTTAGCTCGCGTTTCAGCGCATCGATGTAAGCGAGTTGGTACGGGCCAGGCCGGCCTTCGAAACTCAGAAGCGCGCCATAAAGCTGGTCGGTATGCTCACGCAGCCGTTCTTCACCGGTAATAGCGCCGCCCTCGGTCGTGGCCACGATCTTCTTGCGCACGGCATCTACTTTGCCGTCAAAATCAGCAATCGTTTTGCGCAAAGGATCGTCTTCGGGTATGGCGCCGCCCGCTTTTGCCAGCCCGGCCCGCAAGTAAACAATCCGATCCATAAGCGCGCTCTCTTCTCCAAAAAGCGCGTGCACTTTCATGGCAGCTTCGAACTGTGCTTTGCGATCGGCATCGGTAAACTTCGCGCGCCGATCCAGCCCGACAGTAAGCTTGGTCTCGGTAGCTTTGCCATTCTTCGTTAGGCGCACCGTGTAAACTCCGGGTAGGACACGGGGCCCACGAATGCCGTTAAACGCCACTTGCGCCGCGCGCGGAACCCGCGGCGGTTTCATCCGCATACTCCAGGTGACACGGTTTAACCCCGGCCTTTTACTAGCGGGCAAGTCATCGACTACTTTGCCCGAGCTATCCAGCACTTCGAGCTTTAGCTTGCCGAATAGATGACGGCTGCGCTGGTAGTAAGTAATGACCGCCGCATCAGGCGGGTTCTCGCCGACAAATACGGCATCGCCGTTGGCCCAGCCACCGTTCCCTTCAATGCGCTGCTGCACCGGACGAGCCGAGACAAAGGTAGCTTCCTGTGGGAGAAGCTCCGGCGTGAGCGCGCGCCACGGGGTGATGTCATCGATAATCCAGATACCGCGGCCGTGGGTGGCGAGGACGAGATCGTTATCGCGTGGATGGACGGCAAGGTCGCGCACAGCGACAGCAGGGAAATGATTGCCTTTGAACTGCGCCCATGATTTGCCTTTATCTATCGAAACGTAAAGGCCGAACTCTGTGCCGAGGAAGAGCAGGTCAGGTTTGACAAGGTCTTCCTTGATGACATGAGCATAGCCGCGGATGCCTTTCGCGTCCTGCGCGGTGGCAAGCGGCGTCCATGTTTTGCCGAAGTCAGTAGTTTGAAACACATACGGCTGCATGTCGCCGAAGGTATGGCGATCGAAGGCGGCGTAAGCGGTGCCAGGATCGAAGTTACTTGCCTGGACCCAGCTGACCCACGAGTTCGGAGGCAGGCCTGGCACATTGGCCACGACATTGTTCCACGTTTTCGCGCCATCACGAGTCACCTGGAGGTTCCCGTCATCAGTGCCGCACCAGATCACTTTCGTATCCTTGGGCGACTCACTAATCGAGTAGATGGTGGTGTGCATCTCCGCCGCTGAGTTATCGACCGTGATGCCTCCGGATTGTTCCTGCTTTTGTTTCTCCGGGTCATTCGTCGTTAGGTCAGGTGAGATACGCTCCCAATCCTGACCGTGATCGCGGGAGCGAAAGAGAAACTGCGCGCCGATGTAGATGGTTCCTTTCTCGTTCGGTGAAAGCGCCATGGGCGTGTTCCAGTTCCAGCGCAGCTTCTCCTTGTAGTTTGGTTTGGGCTGAATCTCGCGCGACTCGTGTGTGTTCCTGTTGACGCGGCCGACGAAGCCACCCTGGTACTCCGCGTAAAGATAATCGGGATCGGCGGGATCGGGGAAGGTGAAGAAGCCATCGCCGTTATACAGGTTCTCCCACTGCGAATTGGTAATACCGCCGGGATACTGCGACTCGCCCACCCAGCAGCTGTTATCCTGCAAGCCGCCATAGACGCGATACGGATCCTTGTCATCGAGACTGACGTGGTAGAACTGCGAAACGGGAAGGTTCCCGCCTTTCCACCATTTGCTGCCGCTGTTGTAGGAATACCACATCCCACCATCGTCGCCGGCGAAGACAGTTTGTGGGTTAGTAGGATCAATCCAAACGCAATGGACATCGCCGTGCATTCCCCCGAAACCGCCGACAGTGGCAAAGCTCTTGCCGCCGTCATCGCTCACAATCATGGCGCCGTCGGTTTTGAAAACGCGATCGGGGTTTTTCGGATCAACGATCAGGTTGGCGAAGTAGAATGGCCGCCAGACCATCCACTGGCTTTTATCGCGCTTGTCCCAAGTGGCGCCGCCGTCATCGGAGACGAAGAGTGCGCTGTCAATCGATTCGACAAAGGCGTAGACACGCTTTGAGTTGGACGGCGCGACGGCGACGGCGATGCGCCCGTAAGGTTTTTTCGGAAAGCCTTTGCTATTTTCGGGAGTGATCTCGTTCCAAGTCGCGCCGCCGTCGGTCGAGCGGAACAATCCGCTGCCGGAAGGCGCGTTCGGGCCATCGCCGCCGGAGCGGAAGGTCCAGCCTCTGCGACGAAAATCCCAGAGCCCCGCGAACATCACATTCGCGTCGTTAGGATCGATGACGACCGTCGAGCAGCCGGTGGATGGATTGCTGCCTTTGAGACTAAGTTCCCAGATCTTGCCGCCGTCATTTGTGCGATAGAGTCCGCGATCGGTCGAGTCGCTCCAGAGTGCGCCGGGCACGGCGGCGAAAACGGTGTCGCTGTTCTTCGGACTGACTGCAATCGCAGCGATGCGTTCCGAGTTCGGCAATCCGGCTTTGGTCCACGTCTCACCGCCGTCGGTTGACTTGTAAATGCCGTCGCCGATGGAGACGCTGTTGCGTGTCCACGATTCGCCAGTCCCTACCCAGACGTTCTTCGGATTCTTTGGATCGATGCTGATGGCGCCGATTGATTGCACCGGCTGCTCGTCGAAGACCGGCCGGTAACGCGTGCCGCTGTCCTCCGATTTCCAAACGCCGCCGCTGGCGGCACCGACATAGAGCGTGATCTTGCCGGAAGGTTCCCTGTTGCCGGCGAGCGCGGAGATGCGTCCGCTCATGGTGGCGGAGCCGATGTTGCGCGTGCCCAGGCCGGAGATGGTCGCGGAGTTGAAAGCCGGGTCCTGGGCGAGCGCGACTGAGCTAACGAGGAATAGAATAGTAGCGAGTAAAGAACGCATAAGAGTAGCTATTTAGTGACAGGGAAACGGAAGATGGAGTCCTCGAGCGGAACATTCGGTTCAGCTTTCTCGATTACGATCTTTTCTTTGTCGGAGGAACCTTTGCGCCCGCTCTCGCTCGAGAATGGAATGAAAACGCCGGCGATTTTTTCGTAATCGCCCACGTCTGTTTCCGTCTCCATCTGCGCGCCATGCTCGATGCGCTGCGTCAGCATGCGAATCTCGAGGAACTGATCCGGATCGAGATAGACGTAAGTGACGTCGCCATTTTTGCGCGCGACCTTGAGCTTGTGCGCGGGCGTGCCGTCCACGTCTTCAGTGCCGAGGTATTCCACCGTGCTGCCTTTCTCCTTCCAATCCACCAGCGGACCCTCGATCTCGGCGTCCTCGGTTAACTCCTTCAAGTCGTCCGCCGACATTTTCTCCGGATCTTTACGGCCTTGGAAGGGGGAGATCTTCCATCCTTCCTTGCCGTCATACGCGGTGATTGCGGTCATGCCTTGCAGGCTGGCTTCGGTGCGAATGCTGCCCGGGCGTTTGACCATTTGGACAAACCCGAGCTCGATCTGCCCGTCGTTGACGAGCAGCTTGCCGGTGAGCCGGAGCGATTGCAGCGCGTGCAAAGCGTCGGCGCCGCCCTTTGCCTGGATATTTTTGGCGATGATCTCGTCCACGGTGAACTGCGGTCTTTCCTGGGCGACAACAGCGGAAGCGACGAGCGCGGCCGCGATGGAGAATGAAGCGATGCGTCTGTACATAAAAGAAGCGAGGTGAACGAACGTGTTCGCCCGAGCCATACGCAACGGCTGTGCCAAAGACAAGCTTTAGTCGTAAACACGCGCCAATTTGGCCTTTATGCATAGCAGTGAGTTAAACTCGCCGCGAGGCGCGTCCCGCAGATGGGATTTCCGCGGCGCGAAATCGGGAAGAGTCTCGGGAATCCTCAGACCATGTCCACAAAGGTGGTTTTTTCCGTCGTGACCTTTATGGCCGTCGTGTGAGCAACGTGCCCGCAACGAGTTGGGCATCGCCCAGAGAACGACAACACAGGCACAATTATAGCTTTTATAATGCGCTATGTTCCACCCTGGGGTCGTTTATCGTCATCCATCCATCATCAGCTCGTCCTGGCGGAGGCGGGCGAAGCTGAACCGCAACGCACAATTTTCCGCTCACGCTGCGGGCCAGCGCGCCGCAGCCGCAGCACAGCCGTCCTCGCCTGTGCCGCAGCTGGGGCTCTCGCCTGGTTGAATGGGAGAGGGAGTCAGCACGTGCTCCGTGGGGCAAGCAAGACGCCTCCCGCCGCACAGCCGAGACGGCGATCTTCCGTATGCTAAAGTGGCCATGTGCCGCTGCTGATCCTCGCCCTGTTTTTCTGCGTTCTACTGGCGCTTGCCACTGGGATTATACTTTCGCTGGCGCTGCGGTATCGAGCGGGGACAGCCCGGCGGCAGGGTCGACGCTGGGTGGCTACGGTAAACCTTTGGTCTACTGCATTCGGCGCGGGACTTTTTCTCCTCACCGCTTCCTGCATGTCGTTCTGGGTTCGGCATGCCTTTGAATATGCCGGGGTCGGAATGGCCGGCGGTGCTCTGCTCGGATTAATCGCGCTGGCGTTGACGCACTGGGAAGTGAGTAACGAGGCGTTCTACTACACTCCAAATCGCTGGCTGGCATTGCTCGTCGTCTTCGCTCTCGCGGGACGACTGGCTTACGGCTGGTGGCGGGGAGTGCATGCCGCCGGGACGCATTCGTTCCTCACCGCGTCAGGGACGGTCTGGTCGCTCGCCATCGCGGCGGGAGTCGTTGGCTATTATTTGGTATATGCCATCGGTGTGCGGCGGCGCCTCTTGCGCCACCACCGCCCCTAGGAAGACAAGCGTCGTCGCCTGTCCCGGCAACCGGCGTCTCGCCTGGTTGACTCGCACAAAAGAGTCCCTCACATCATCGTTGCACCGAAGCCGAGACCCAAGCCGTAAGTAACGACGGCTTCGATGACGCCGACGAGCGTCATTTCAAACCCCGATGCCCACCAGGAACGGATGGTGATGAGCGATTTGACCGCCCCGACCAGAAAATGCGCGACGATGCTGACGACAAAGGCAGCGACAACAGCCGCGACGCCGCTCATGAAAAAGAATGGGATGATCGGGATGAACGCACCGACCGCGGTGGATAGCCCAGCCGACGCGGCTGATTTCCACGGATTGGGAAAACGATGTTCGGAAAGGCCGAGCTCGCTCTGGGCCATGGCTTGCACGAGCTGCTGCGGATCCTCAGCCAGCCGCTCCGCCATTTTCTGCGATTCCTCAGGGCTGAATCCCTGGAGCTGATAAAAGAGCGCCATCTCCTCGATTTCTTCCTCGGGATTTTCTTCGACTTCCGCCTTCTCGCGCGCGATCTCCGCCTCGTAAACTTCGCCCTCGCTCTTGACGGCAAGGTACGCGCCCGCGCCCATCGAGAGCGCCGACGCGAGCATGCCGGCCAGACCGGAGATGAGGACGTAATGCTGCTGATTATTCGTTGCGCCAGCCACGCCGGAGACAATGCCGAAGACCGCGCCGAGTCCGTCGTTCACACCGTAGATCGAGTCTGCCACCCAACTGCCGCCGCGCCCATGCCAGCGCTCGCGCTTAAGAATCGTGTCGAGCACCGTCTTGGGGCCGAGCTGCGGCACCATGGCATTGAGCGCGCGGGCGTGCGCCTTCTCCTCGAGCGCGCTGGTGCGCAGGAATTCCTGCACGTCCTCCTCGCCGGCGAGCGCGCGGTCGCGTTGTGCGGTAAACTCGCGCTCGTGTTTTTCCTCCGCCGCTTCCATCCGCCGAATGGCAATATCGGTGCCGAGTGAGCGCGTGAATCGGCGCTGGAAACGCGTCCAGAAGTTTTCGGTTAATCGCGGGACCGGCTGCCCCATGTCGCGCAGCTTTTGCTCCCATCGTTGCGCATGGCGTTCCTCCGCTTCGGCCATCCGGATGAGAATGGCTTTGCGCTTTTCGTCCGGCTCGCGCTCGGCCAGGTCGCGATAGACCTGCGCAGTCTCCACTTCAGCGCGCCAGTTTTTTTGGACGACCTCGATGGTCTCCTTCCGCGGACGTTCGGCAGTGTGCTGCTCGGCGGGCATCATCGAAGATAGTAGAGGAGGCGATGCAATTGCCAAGTTGCAGCATAGCCCGTTAGCTCGCCTCACTCCGCTTCAGCCATCGCGGCGGAAATCCCCGGCTCGGATTTTGCGCCGAATTGCTGCGCGGTGATGACAATCGCCACCGAGCCGATGATCAATGCCGCGGCCACGATGGCGCGCATGCTTAGTGTTTCACCGGCGAAAAGTGCGCCGAGAATCACCGCCACGATCGGATTGACGTAGGCGTAGGTGGCGACTTTCGCCGGGTCGCAATGCCGCAGCAGATAAATGTAGGCGCTGAAGCCAATGATGGCGCCGATGAGCACGAGGTAAATCCAGGCGCCAACCGAGAGCGCGGTCACGCCGCTCCATTGCAATCGCTCGCGGGTGAGTGCGCCAGCCAGCAACAACAGCGCGCCGCCGCAGATCATCTGCTGCCCCGCAGCGAGGAAGGGCGACTCGGCGTTGACCGCGCGCCGGGAATAAAGCGAGCCGGCCGACCAGATAAAGGAAGAGAAGAGCAGGATCATCATGCCAATACCAGGCCGGTGCATCTCATGACCCGTGAAGTGCAGCGAAGGCGCCATGAGAATTCCGACGCCGAGAAATCCACCCGCGAGGCCGATCATCACCGGCACACTCGGCCGCGGCGCCTGACCGCTGGCCCATGAAAGCAGCACGATGTAGATCGGCACCGTCGCGACCATGACCGCGGCCAGTCCGCTATCGATGTATTTCTCAGAGATGGTTACGCCGCCATTGCCCCCGAGGATCAGACACGCGCCGATGATAGCCGCGCTGCGCCACGTGATCGGCGCCGGACGATTCGCGCCCTGCGTCCGCGCCAAGGCGTAGAGAATAACGCCCGCCGTGAAATAGCGCGAACCCGCCATGAGAAACGGCGGAATTGACCGGATGGCGAAGAGGATCCCGAGATAGGTCGAGCCCCAGATGAGATAAACCGCGGCGAAGGCGAGCACGAGGTTGAGGCGAGTGGGCGAGCGCATGTCGGAAGGGAGCGTTACCAGCGCATCGCGCGGCGGGTAGCGCAACCGCGATTGCGCCATGACACCACCACGGGCCCAGCTTGTATCGGCAACTCGGGTCCGTGCTGTCGCTCAAGGCGCCGGGCTAATCCCAAAACTTCGCCGGATTAATCCCAAACCCCTTGGGCGATCGCTTGAC
>QHBL01000289.1 GCA_003244125.1 Chthoniobacterales bacterium | reverse complement strand
TGCGCTCGGCAAAGAGGTCGTTGTTGAGGCGCAGTTCGAGCTTCTGGAAGATGCGCTTCATGGATGGGTTGCGCGGCGTTAGCTCCAGATCGTAGCCGGCTTCGGTCTTGTTGCCCATGATGTGAAACATGTTCTCGACGTCCTGAAGGTTAAGCGCGGTGGTAATGGTGGTGATGGCGGCGTCAAGCGGCGAGCGTCTGCCCAGAGCATAACGTTCGGCTGATTTGAATTTCGGGTAATAGATCCAGAGCACCTGACCGTCGCTGACGGTGATGCTCGGTGAGTTGCCGCGGCGCTCGAGACGGAAGTGATTCGGCGCTTGGAAGAATATTTTGCCGCTGCTGGCGATGGGCTCATCGAGTAGATGAATCCTGCGCTGCTCTTCGAAGTCGGCCTGTAGGTTCGGCGCAGCAACGCGGTGTTCGCGTACGCGCGCGAGTAAGCTCTTGATGTCGGCGGGCGACATTGTCTGGGCATGCGCCCCGGCGGCACAGAAGAAGAGCAGAGAAAGAAAAAAGAAACGCGAAGTCTTCGCTATCATTCCGAGGGGAGTCGAAGGATCGCGAGGCGAAACATTTAAGATAACTTCAACAGGATCCTTCTGTCCGAGCCGGACTGGAGCATCCGCTTCACTTTGCTCAGTATCACGGACGTTGTTGTTAGTGCGCATGCTGGTGTTGTAAACGTGATTGGCTCGACGATTCCTGTGGCAACTTCGGTTTGACGGTCACGGCCGCGGGTAAAGTGAAGAAGATGGTCGCGGCCAAGCTCCAAAACAAACCAATGGCGCAGGCGAGGCCGAGGCCGCTGAGAGTGGGATTGTGGGCCCAACCTAACGAGCCGAAGCCGGCAATCGCGGTGAGGCCGGCGAGCGCGACCGGTTTGATGACACCGGCGAGATCGCGCGTGACATCGTTGCTGCGCTGCCACACCAGGAGCACGTAAATGCCGTAGTCCACGCCGATGGCGAGAACGAGACGGAAGGCGAGGACGTTGAGAAGATTGAGCGGAAGCTGCGCCAGTTTCATGGAAGCGATCATGGCCGCGATGGCGAGGGCGAGCGTGAGAACCTGCACGACCCAGAGCCGGGCATCTCGATACAAGATGGCGAGTAATGACGCATCGAATATCGCCATGAGCGCGCTGATGAGGAGAAGCTGCCGGTGAGACCAGGGGACGAGATCGGTCAGCGTATAGCTCCAGCCGGAAAGGGTAATGGGAACACCGGCGACTGGGACATCTCGTGCGAGCTGATTCTTCTGCTGTTGCGTGGTGACGGGCGCGTTGGTGGTGACGAAGCCGGTGGTCAGTAGCGGGTCGTGGCCGAAGTAGCGGTCGATGAGAAACCACCAGGCCGATTGCGGCGGTAGTTGTGTTCGCCACGGCGGAATGGTGAAGTTCGGCGCGGTGGCCGCCTGAAGCTGATCGAGAAACTGAAAGGCGGAGGCGAATGCCGCGGTGCTGAAATGATTTTCAGTGAGCGCACTTTGGAGCGCGGCGCGCGAGGCGCCGAAATCGACCTGCGCCAGTTGCTCACGATTGCGTTGCATGTCGCGTGGCGAAAGCGCCAACGCACTGGGAGTGGAGAAGCTCTTGATCTGATCATCGCGCTGTAGCTGCTCCCAATGTTGCGAAAGCGCCTGCCAGTAATCGTGCAGCTGTTGCTCGTTAGCTCCGCGCACAATGCCTAGCACCGGCTCCCAGCGCACCGGCATTTTTTCCATGATCAAGCTCAAGGCGGTGCCGGCGCGGCTGTGTTTCGGTTCCATGGAGCGAGCGCTGGAATCGAAGGTGAGCGGGACCTGCGGCAAAATGGCGACGACGAGTAACGCGAGGAGAATGGGCGCGCTCCAGGCGAGAATCGAACGCGGCCGGCGCAGCATGCGCTGAACATAATTTCGCACTGCGCGCAGAATCCAATCGCGCCGCAGCTCGCGGTTCCGCGCCGGGACGAAGAGGAAGAAGATTGTCGTCATGAACAAGGCCGCGGCGGAGATGCCGATGGCAATGAGCACGCCGAGTTGAATGAAGCCGGCTGAGTTACTCAGGACGAGCGCAAGGAAACCGACCGCAGTCGTGAGGGCGCCGAAGAAGACCGCGCGGCCGAGATTATGAACAGCGTCAGCGATGGCCGGGCCATGCTCCGCGCCTTCGCTGCGCGCCTGTTGATAGCGCCCATATATAAGAATGGCAAAGTCGACGCCGAGGCCGACGAGGATGGCGCAGAATCCCACCGTCACCATGTTAAGCCGGTGGAAAATGAGGAGGCCGGCGGCGAGCCCGACAAGGCAGCAAAGGCCGAGCGCCACGCCCATTCCCAACAGCGGCAGCCAGCGACGGAAACCGATGAAGAAAACGGCGCCCACGAGCGCGAGCGAGCTAACCACGGTCGCGACAATGTCATGCCGCATGCTGAGCGAAACCTCAGCCACATAAGCGGAGCGGCCAGTGATAAGCACCTCGAGCTTGCCACCATCCCAACCTTCAGTGGCGCTGGCGCGGAACGCATTCACTTGCTTCATCAATTTCTGGCAATCGAACGCGCTGATGCTCGCCTGGTTGGTCACCACTGGAAAGATGCGCATCGTGCCGTCGGGTGAAGTGAACGGCTGATCCGATTCCATGGCGGCGCTGCCGGCGAAGGGTTTGAGCGAGGGCGCGATGAGACCGAGCGGATCGAGCGTCAATTCCATCTCCGGTTTGGGCGAACCGCCTTCGATTTCGCGGCGTAATTGCGCAAGCCGTTCCTGAATGCGCTGCGGCTGGAGAATGGAAATCGCGCGGTCGAAATCTGGCGGGTCGAGATTAAGCAAAAGCGGAAGAGCGATGCGCTGGAGATCGTGAATGCCGTCAGGCGTTTCCATGGGCGAGCCGGCGAGGACGCGCACGCACCAGGGTTGGGCGCGAAGTTTCGCCGCGAATTTGGGCGCGAATTCTTCCAGCCGGTCGGCGTCATCGGGCTGGCAGAGGAGCGCAAAGGTGAGCTCGCGCGTTTGCGCAAAATCGGTGTTGTAGGTTTTGAGACCTTCGACGGAGGAAAAACCGCGCGGGAGAAGGTTCAGCACCTCGGTGTCGAGGCGCAGGCGAGTGACGAGAATGGCGATGCAGGTGGCAGCGATGAGCGCGACCGCTGTCCACATGAGCGCGCGGCGCTGAGTGATGAGATGGGCAACGGTATCGCTGAAACGCATGGGCAATGGTGCGGCGAACTAGAACCGCACGATGAAACTTTCGTCCCCTGCCCTTGCGCGAAATGTCTGCCCCCGCGGATTGCGCAAAATTTCTTCGCGTAAGGCGAGCCACCCGCGCGCCCGCGCCGGCGGCTGCGCGATGGGCCCGGACCAGGGCAGGCCGACGAGCAGTCCCTGCACCCGCGCGAACTGCGGATCTGTGTGCATGGTGAGCATGCTCACACCCGGGCCTTTGGTGAAGGTCAGCTCGAAATCGCCGTGATTAGAAAAACGCACCAGCACTTCTCCGATGATGACCCGCTTTTTCCCGTGGTACAAAAGCTGGCCATTGCGCGTGGTCCATTCCCGGCTCGGCTGCGCGAATTGATGGATGGCGCAGCCCGCCAGCAGAAATGCCAGAAGTGCGACGGCCGATTTCGTCATCTTAAACACGGTCATTCTGAGCGTAGCGAAGCGGAGAATCCCGCCGCGAAGCCATACCAGTAACTTCCACGGGATCCCTCGGCTCCGCTCGGGACGACGATGTTTCGGGTGTAAGGGAAAGCCGCGGGCAAAGCGTCCAGCGTTTTTGCAGGCGCACGATGAGATAGAAAAGTTCCATTCGCCAGCGAATGGCAAAGCGGTTGCCGATGTTGCCGCCGAGCACCGCGTTTACGGCCGGCGGAATGCGCAGAAAATCGGTCTCAGTTAAAAATACCTCGATGAATTCCTTGCCCGAATACCACGAATCGACGAACCGCAGATAGACGTCCATGGCGCGGTTAACCAGCCGCTCGTAACGCGTGAAGACGCGCCGCCGCCGTCGAGGTTGCTCCAGCACGTCGAGCAGCGCATCGGCCGCTTTTTCGCCGGAAAATACCGCCAGGAAAACGCCGCTGCTGAATACCGGGTCGATGAATCCAGCGGCATCGCCCGCCATCAACCAGCGATCGCCCGCGAGCTTTTCATTGCGATAAGAATAATCAGCCGCGGAATAGACTTCCGAAACACGCCGCCCGGCACCGATGCGGTCGCGCACCAGCGGCTGCTCGGCCAGAGCGCGCTCGAAAAATTCTTCCGGCGAGAGTTTCGCTTTCCTGAACTCCGCGCTGTCGAGGACGACGCCGATGCTGGTACGATCATCCTTGAGCGGAATCATCCAAAACCAGCTGCCGAGCGTGCGCACCATGCGCGTGAGGGTGCCGTCGATGCCAGGCTCGCGCGCGACGCCTTCGAAGTGCGCGAAGAGCGAAAGCTTCTTCAAGTGTTCGTAGTTCTTCTTGAGCTTGAACTTCGTCCCGATGACTGAATTACGCCCGCTGGCGTCGATGACGTAGCTGGCGCGCAGCTCGCCCTCATTCCCCGACACTCGTAAAGAACAGCCATCCGCGCCGAAGTTGATCTCATCGACCGAAGTCTCTTCCCGCACTTCCGCGCCATTCTCCCGCGCGTGATCGAGCAGCATCTTGTCGAACTCCGCGCGCGTCACCTGGTAGGAGCGGTCTGTGCGCGCGCCGAAGCCATCTTTGAAATAGAACTTCGTCGCCTTTTCTCCGCCAGCCTCGGCGATCTCCCCGCCAAATTTTTCCACGAAACTGGCGCGCAGTTTTTCGTGAACTCCGAGCCGGTCGAAGGTGGGCATACTGAAAGGCAGGAGCGATTCGCCGATGTGAAAGCGCGGGAACCTGTCGCGCTCGAGAACAATCACGCGACGACCCCCTTTGGCCAAAAGAATCGCGGCGGTGCTGCCTGCTGGACCGCCTCCGATAATGGCAACGTCATACTCCTTCACCGCGCAGAAGGTAATCGAGTTCGAGATGATGCAAAACGCGCCGCGGTTATGGGAGCGAAAAACCTGGAGGGACGGGCGCCGTCCAGTCCCAAACTTTGG
>QHBL01000261.1:5189-5548 GCA_003244125.1 Chthoniobacterales bacterium | reverse complement strand
CTCAATTTGACGGCTTTCGCCGCGCCGATAATCCCCTGCGCAATTACATCGCACTTCGCGATCCCGCCGAAAATATTTACCAAAATCGCCTGCACCCGTTTGTCGGCGACCAAAATCTTGAACGCTTCCGTCACCTGTTCTTGCGTCGCGCTTCCACCGACATCGAGAAAATTCGCCGGGCTGCCACCGTAAAATTTGATGATATCCATCGTTGCCATCGCCAGGCCGGCGCCGTTGACCAGACAGGCGATGTTGCCATCGAGTCCGATGTAATTGAGCCCGTGCTTCGATGCTTCCACTTCGCGCGGGTCTTCCTCCGCCGGGTCGCGCATCGCCGCCACTTCAGGATGACGATAGAG
>QHBL01000261.1:0-5139 GCA_003244125.1 Chthoniobacterales bacterium | reverse complement strand
AGCGGATTCACTTCCACCATCGAACAATCCAGCCCGACGAAGGTGCGGTATAAGCCATCGAATAATTTCGAGGCCGCCTTCAGTTGCGAAGATTCAAAACCGAGCTGCTTCGCCAGCTTGCGCGCCTGATATGGCTGCAAACCCCCCAGGGGGTCAATCGATTCGCGAATAATTTTCGCTGGCGATTTCTCTGCCACCGTTTCGATTTCCACCCCGCCTTCCGTGCTGGCCACCACCAGCGGCACCGCGCTCGCGCGATCGAGCAGAATCGCAAAATAAATTTCGCGCGCGATCTCCGCCGATTCGGCCACCAGCACCTTGTTGACCACCCGGCCAGCGGCGCCGGTTTGGTGCGTCACCAAAGTTTGCCCCAGCATTTTCGCCGCTACATTCCCCGCTTCCTCCGGCGTTTTGCAAAGCTGCACTCCGCCTTTGAATCCATTCGCGAACGTCCCCTTCCCTCGTCCGCCCGCATGAATCTGCGCCTTCACCACCATCTCCGCGGGCGCCATTTCGCAGGCGATCTGCTCCGCGCCGTCCGCCGTGGATGCAACCCGGCCGCGTGTGGTGGCCACGCCGAAGCGTTCGAGCAATTCCCTGGCCTGATATTCGTGAATGTTCATCGCGACGAGGCGAGCGCGAGTTACTAAGCCGCACGAAGTCGCGAGGCAATCGTTTTTCTTTTGAACATCGTCGCGCACTTGCAAACAAACGGTGCGCCGGAATGATGGCTCGCCATGCCGGAGCAATTTGACGAATTGGAGCACCTCATGACGGCAGCGGTTGCTGCGGGGCAGTTGCGCCCGGATGCCGCAGCGAACATCTCCCGTCTTCTCTCAGGTGATTCGCAGAAGCTGTATGTGGAGGTCATCGATGAGCTTGGCCGCGCTGGAGAATGGCCGGAGCTCAATGACCGATTCTATAAGACGTTAGCTTTTGGCACTGGTGGCCTGCGTGGTCGCACCATCGGCAAGATCGTAACCGCAGCCGAGCAGGGAACGCCGACTGAGCTGGGGCGCCCGCAGTATCCCTGCGTGGGAACAAACGCGATGAACTACTTCAACATCGCGCGGGCGACGCAGGGACTTGTTAGCTACGTCACAAAGTGGCGTGACAAGGAACACATCCGAGGACGGCCCAGGATTGTTATCGCACATGATACGCGATACTTTTCCAAGGAGTTTGCCGAACTGGCGGCGAGAGTTGCGGCTGAGCATGGCTGCGATGCGATGGTATTCTCCGGGCCGCGCTCGACTCCGGAACTATCGTTCGCCGTTCGTTACCTGAAGGCAGATGCTGGCGTGGTCATCACCGCCAGTCATAATCCACCGCATGATAACGGTTACAAAGTTTACTTCAACGATGGGGCGCAAGTAGTCGAGCCGCGCGCCAGCGGCATCATCGCGGAAGTTGATGCGGTGAGTAGCGATGGTCACCCCAGTGATGGGCCGGCAGGCCAGATCAGCATCGCCAGTGAGGAAGTCGATCAGGCGTATATGGATCGGCTCGAGACATTGGTGCTCGATCCGGAGTTACTCAAGCGGGCTGGGGGACTGAAGATTGTCTATACCCCAATCCACGGAACCGGCGGCGTTATTATTAAGCCGATGCTAACGAGGCTCGGCTTCAACTATTCTGTCGTTGCGGAGCAAGACCAGTTCGATGGGAGGTTCCCGTCGGTAAAGTCGCCCAACCCGGAGAACGCCGAAGCGCTGAAGCTCGGGATAGAACAGGCTCAACGCGAGAAGGCAGACGTGGTCATTGCGACTGATCCAGATTGCGATCGCATGGGCGTGGCGGTGCGCACCCGCTCCGGCCAGATGAAGTTACTGATCGGGAACCAGATCGGTTCGCTCATGGCGTGGTACCGAGTACGCACGTTGTTTGCACAAGGTATTCTGAACCGGGATAACGCGTCGCGCGGGGTGATCATCAAGACATTCGTCACAACGGACCTGCAGAAAGCTATCGCGGAAAAGTTTGGCTTACGGTGCGTGGAGACGCTGACCGGATTTAAATACATTGGGGCAAAGCTCGGCAAGTATGAAGAGGCGCTCGGGTTGCCGGACTATCGGGACTCATCCGAGATGGAGACCCGCAAGCTGCGCCTGGAGAAGTCGAGCTACTACGTTTTCGGCGGAGAAGAAAGCTACGGTTACAGCGGGGCAGATTTTGTGCGAGACAAGGATGGGAACGGCGCGACCATCATGTTCTGCGAAGTGGCTGCTTTCGCCAAAGTCAACGGGCAAACGCTGGATGAGCTACTCGATTCCATCTACCGTGACCTCGGCTATTTCGAGGAAAAGAATGGCTCGCTTGCCTTTGAAGGCGCGTATGGCGCGGAGAAGATTCAGCGGCTTCTTGCCTCGTACGACCAGGAGCCGCCGCGTGAAATGCTGGATACTCCTGTCGCGAGCATCCGGAATTTCGCCCGCGAAACAATCCATGACGTGGAAGGCGACGCGATCCCGAAGGAGAAGATGCTGATCTTCGAGCTACAGGACAGGACGCGCATCGCGGTGCGCGGTTCTGGAACGGAGCCCAAGATCAAATACTACCTGTTTGCGCAAAGGCGACCCGGGGCAGGGGAATTGTCGCCGGAGGAACTGGCGGTGGCGAAAAGGGAGGTGGGTCAGAGGCTCGCAGCGCTTTGGGATTGGCTGCAAGCCGATGCTCATGCGCGGCTCGCGAGATAGCCACTCGACAGCGCGGGTTTCGCAGCAAAGATTCGGCCATGGCACGCGAGCTCAATCTGGACGGCGGCGAGATCACTTTGCTCAAAGCTCTGGGCCTGACTGGCGCGCCCATGGCCGGCAAGTTCCTTCTCGAGCGCACGCATGAGATGGAGAGCGGTGAGCTCATCGATACGCTCGGAGGATTGATCGCAATGGGCTATGTCCTTTCGAGCAAGGTCAACGTGCGCACGATTGCCGACCTCGAGCACGCCTTCTTTCGCGTCAATCCATCTTACGCGCACGATTTGCGCGATAGCATTCATCCGTCGCGCAGTCGCGAGGCGCCGCAACGCCGCCGGCGCCGCAGCTAAGTGAAGGAGTGGGCGCTGCGGCTTTGGCCGTGGCTGGCGGCAATCAGCAGCGGCGTGCTCGCGGCGGTGGCCGTGCCGCCGGTGGATCAAGGCTGGCTCATCTGGATCGCACTGGTGCCGCTGATCCTGGCGGTGCTTTGTTCGGGCGAAACATCACAGCGACGTGGGTGGCGTGATCTCGCGCTGGGATACGTGAGCGGGCTGACGTTTTTTTGGTGTTGCTTCTTTTGGCTGACGACGGTGACGTCGCCGGGATGGTTCGCGCTGGCATTCTACATGGGACTCTACTTCGCGGTGTGGGCGTGGTTTTGCGGACTAATGCGGCCGCGGCATGACCGCATTGCAGTTGTCGATAACTGGAGCGCCATGCTCGCGCGGGCAAAATCTGAACGGCCGCCGAGTGCATCGCCGTGGGTGAGCTCGGCGCACAACCTGTTTTTCGCCTTCAGTCTCGCCGTTGCATGGGTGCCGCTGGAGTGGACGCGCGGCTGGTTGATATCCGGCTTCGGATGGAACGGACTCGGCGTGGCGATGCATGCCACCTGGCCGATGATTCAGCTGGCGGAATGGACTGGCGTGACCGGCATTAGCTTCGTGGTCGCGTTCTGCAATGCAATCTTCGCCGCGACAGCATTGCGCCTCTGGCGGGAAACGCATGGGCGCTTCGTGCGGCCACACTTCGATCTGACGCTCACGCTTGTTGGCGTCGTCGCGATTTTCGCACTTGGGCTCCGGGCGGTGCAGTCACGCCCTCAAACTCGGCCGCTGCGAGTGGCGCTGGTGCAGTCAGATGTTCCGCGCGAGCACAAGTTTGATCTCCGTTATAAACAAAACATTTTCGATAAGTTCGAGACTCTAAGCAAAATAGCACTTAGCTCGCTTGCTAATGTTCAACTGCTCATCTGGCCGGAGAGCGCTTTGCCGGCACCGGTGCTAGAGGATCGGGAATCGTTCGAATACGTGACGCACATTGCCGACTCGGGGCACGTGGACCTTCTCCTCGGCGCGATCGATGAGGAACCGCGGCGTGTTTACAATGCCGCGCTGCTTATCCGCCGCGGCAGTGACCCTCAGATTTATCGCAAAGTGCACCTCGTCCCATTCGGCGAATACATTCCCTTCCGCCATTCGTTTCCGCTTTTCGCCAGGATCGCCGGCGACCAGGTGCCGGAGGATTTCGACGCAGGTGACGAGTTTACGGTCTTCGAGCTGTCCGGTGATCGCGGTCGAGTGGCACCCTTGATATGTTTCGAGGACACGATCGGTGATCTGACGCGGCAGTTCGTGCTGCGAGGCGCCGATCTGCTGGTGACGGTGACGAACGACGGCTGGTTCCTCCGTTCAGCGGGTTCGCGACAGCATTTGGCGAACGCCGTTTTTCGCTGCGTGGAGACGCGGCGTCCGATGGTGCGAGCGGCGAATACGGGCGTGACTTGTTTCGTGAACGATCTTGGCCGCGTGACCCAAATCTTGCGCGATGATCGCGGCAGCACATTCCAGGAAGGCACACTGGCCGGCGAGGTGAATCTCCCGGCCGAGCCGCGACTCACATTTTATGTCCGGCACGGTGAGCTTTTCGCCGAAGTCTGCGCCGGAATCGCGGGTCTGATTCTTCTGGTGAAAGTCGTCTCGCGCATGGCCTGGAAGGACGCGCGCTGAGGACGCAAACGTCGCCGCGATTGAATCACGGAATCGACGCTATGGCGCAGGCGTGGGCGCACCGAAACGGTGCCAGGTGTCCTGCACGCCCTGTTCAAACGAGGGCGAAATTTCTTCCCAGCCGGTGACAAGTTGCGGCCCCGTGCTGCCATCAGCTTTTCGCGCGCGCACTGGAACACGCATTCTCGCCAGCCGCCATGCGCGACCGCTTTCGCGATCAAACTTCAGCAGCGTCTTCCCATCTTCGTCGTCGAAATCGATGGTCTGAAAGCGCGGCCCGGTGCTCGTGGCGGTGCGGCTCGACGCGATCCAGACACAAACGATGGCGGTGATGCACAAGGCCAACGTGACGACGACCGGTTGCAGATTGCGAATGATGTAACGCCAACCGGAGTCACTCGCCCCGCCCGGTGCGGAAGGCGACAACATGGTGG
>QHBL01000356.1 GCA_003244125.1 Chthoniobacterales bacterium | reverse complement strand
CCATTTACCTTTTCGCATTTTGGCGTCGTGGGCCAGAAGCTGACCTCCAATCGGAACGTGCGGATCGAGCAGCTTAAATTCGGTGATTTGTTCGCCGGGATTGTTGCCACCATCGAGGAAAGCTATATCGACCGCAAAACCGGCGCCTTGCTGCGCCACCCACTGCGGAATCACATCTTGTGAGAAACCGAAAAGCGGAGTGAATCTGTGCAGCGCTTCGGGAGCGGCGCGGCCGATATTCTGAAGCATTTTCGTATACACGTTCTTGTCAGCTTCAATGCCCCACAAGTGACCTTCTCCATTCTCCTCCAGCGCGCGAAGGAAATGCAGCGTGCTGCCGCCGCCGAGCCACGTGCCAACTTCAACGATCACCTCCGGTTTTGGTCTTTGCTCTAGCACGGCTGCAGTAATAATACGGCGCTCTTCTGCATTTAGCTGGCCGGCAATTTGTAGACTCATTCGCTTCGTGCTAATCGATAGCAATGTCACATTTCCTCGTAACTGGCGGTGCAGGTTTTATCGGTTCACATCTGGTCGAGAAGTTGGTGAAGCTTGGCCACGAAGTACGAGTCTTGGACAGCCTGGTCACGGGAACTCTCGATAACCTGGCATCAGTCGCGGGNNACTTTGAATGGCTGCAGGCAGACGCGGCCGATGTTGGAAAACTTCGACAGGCGGTGCGCGACGTGGAAGGCGTTTTTCATCTCGCCAGTATCCCTTCGGTGCCCTTGTCAATCAAGCATCCGCGTAAGAACCAGCAGGCGGGAGAAGTGGCCACTTTGGTCGTGCTCGACGAAGCAGCGCGCGCAGGAGTAAGACGGCTGATCTATAGTAGCTCAGCCGCTGTGTATTCAGACAGCGGAGGTCAACCTCATCGTGAAAATGCACATGTCGGTCCGCTAAACTTCTATGGTCTCAGTAAACTGACGAGCGAAGAATATTGCCGGCTGTTCTCGCGCTTTCACAAAATCGATACCGTGTCGTTGCGTTACTTCAACGTGTTCGGTCCTCGCCAGGATCCGACGAACTCCTACTCAGGTGTAATCAGCATCTTTTGCCAGTCTCTGCGAGGCAGTGTTCGCCCAACTATCTTCGGAGATGGCCAGCAAACCCGCGACTTCATCGAAGTGTCAGACATCGTGGAGTCGAACATTGCGGCAATGCAGGCGCCGAATCGGCTTGCGGGAGACGCCTTCAATGTGGGAAGCGGCTCGAGCATCACTGTTCTTCAGTTGTGGCAATTTCTAGCCCAGCTCGCCGGGAGTAAGTTGGTTCCCGTTTTTGCGCCGGAGCGGGAGGGCGAAATCAAACATTCCAGGGCGAATATTGGTAAACTGAGAACGGTGCTAAAAACTGAGCCAAAGGTAAGCTGGAAGGATGGGTTGAAGAAGTTATGGGACACCTATCAGAAAAGCGAAACCACTGGGTAGCTGGTCGTGATGAGCGAGCGGTAGACTTCGAGATGTTGTGTGGCGACATTCGAGGGATCGAACTTCACATGCGCCCGCTGCCAGGCATTGCTCGCCATCTTTTCGGCGAACTCAGGATTGGCGAGATAACGCTGCGCCGCTGAGGCTATACTGCCGGGATCGCGCGGATCGAACAAGAGACCGGTGCCTTCGTGCTCAATGAGATCGGGTATGCCTCCTACCCTCGATGCGAGTATGGGCACGTGACTAACTGCTGCCTCCAGGATTACCATTGGGCAGTTATCTTCCAACGATGGGAGAACCAGCGCCGTGGCCTCGCCTAGAAGCTCTTTGATTTCAGTCTCGTTCAGAAACCCGAGATGTTTGCACCAGGAACGTTCCTTCACGAGTTCGTGAAATCTCTTGTAGTAGGGATCCGTCGATGCTCCTTCTCCAACAAAGAGAAGCTGAAATTCCGTCTTTGAAGCCAAAGGATTGAGTGCACTGATCAATGCGTTCTGGTTCTTCAGCTCACAAATTGTGCCCACACACAGAAGGGTAGGTAATTGAACGTCGCGACGCCGGTGCTGATGAAAGAACATCTTCGTGACGGCATTCGGAATTAACCACGTTTCCCGCGCAGTCGAGCGGACCTGCTCACGGGTGTGACTAGAGATGCAGATGACACCTTCGACTCGTGGAACGACGAAGCCTTCCAACCGAGCTGCAAGCCATTGGTATGAGAGCGGTCTGGCATGGTTGAGACGAGCGATTGCTCGCATGTTGCCGTGGATCGTGAGCACGCTTGGAAAAGCGGAGAAACAAGCAGCCAGCCCGCAATAGCGCTCGGTCCCTTGGCCGTGAACAATGTCAGGCTCTATCTGTCGCAATTTACTCCCAACAGCAGAGACACAGCCGAAGTAAAGCGACCTCAGCCAGCCCCATTGTGGAACTAAAAGTAAATGGTACCAAATATTGTCCGCAATCTTATCGGGCGCCCTCATCATTTTCTTCGCACACGAAATGACGTGCAGCTCCAGCTCGGGAACCTGAGCGAAGCCTTCGAGCAGAGCAGTGGGTGCTGGGCCGAAGAAGGGCTCAGGCTTGTCGTAGCGATGAAACTCCTCCCGGTTATCGGTGAGTAGCATTGCTACTTTCATGCGTAGTCTTGCTCTATGTGCGTCTGTTTTGTTGGCGTGGTGAGGAGCTTCGAGACGACCCGCATGAAGTGTGGACCGCAAAGACGGGCGAAAGCTTGGAAGATTCTATATCTCCAATGGGGCGCAGTGGAAAGTAACAGTAGCTTACGGTTATAATCCAGCAGGCGAGATGACATGTACTGGGCATTTCGGATCAGCAAGCCAGCGGGTAAGGGCGAATTCTTCAACAACTGCCTCCGATCAAACCGAGCGCCCGATTCGGTTTGACGCAACTGCGCTAGGTTCCGTTTCACTTGAACGAAGTCGAGGGCGTGCTTGCGGCCACGAACGACGACTTTGTTCGTGCCCCGCTCCAGCCCACGATGGGATCGGCTGAAGGCGAGCTGGCGGCTCGTCTGGGCGGCGCCGTAATGATACGCCAGCTTGAACCACATTTCCCAATCCCCGCAGAACTGCGAATTCTGACGAAAACCGCCCACACTGCGGGCATACTTTACTCTGAGGAGTTGGCCAGGAAAAAGCACGTCATTTTTGAACGCGAGTGAGCGAGGGTCAATCCTGCGGAAGCGCTCGTGTATCGCCGGTGATGCGGGAAGTACAGGCTCACCAGCTTCGGAGACTTCGACCACTGAGCTAAAATAGATTCCAAGATTCGGCAATGGGTGTGCGAGCTCCTGCATGGCTTCGATAAAGTCCGGCGCAAGATAGTCATCGTCGTGCAGTATCGAAAGCCAGGGAGTAGTGCATAGTTCCAGGCAGGCATTCCAGTTACCGAAGAGACCTCGGCGCTCCGTGTTGCGGTGGTACTGGATGCGGTCGCCGAATTCACGACGCACCATTGTCTCTAGGTCAGCATCCGGACTGCAGTCCTCGACCACCAGGACACGCACTGGAAGGGTCTGGCGCAAAGCGCTCGCAATCGCTTGGAGAATAAACTCCCGGCGGTTGAATACTGTAACAGCAATAGTGATTGTATCTGCGGCGACCGGGTGAGGCGTCGATGGTGGCAAATCACTGAACCGATTGAGAGCCATTACGCCCGGCGAGCCAAACCGGCGCGCAGGAATTCACGCGGCGAGAGCGGCTGACTTGCGAGCCCCAGTCGAATGACAAACCAGGCATTATATGCCTCGCAAATGAGAGGGGCGAGGAGAAGGCCCCAGAGCTGCCATCGGGCGGTCATAAAAATGCTCACGATAACTGTCGCGACTCCCGTAAAAATGGCGACGCGATAGAATGGAATAACATTTTGCGTCATGGTGAGTACCGCAAATGTGCCGTAAGTCATCTGAAAGGCGAGGTATGCCAGGTAATAGATTAAGGGAAGGAGCGGCAGAAGTCGCGTGTGAGTAGCCTTCCAGGCAAGTAACTGGTTACCCAGTAGAATTATGGCGCCCGCTATGACTGCAAACGTGGCAACGGTAAGGAGGAGTCGGTGTGCGAAGAGGACACTCATTTCGGTCAGTCTATTTTGTGTTCGCAGAATAGTGATTTCGGGCCACTTCACCTGAAGCCAAAGCGCCGCAATGCTCGTGGCAAATATCCCCAGCTGTTGAGTCAGCCCGAGAGAGGCAACTGTTTCCACAGGCAAAAACCGGCTCGCGATGAGAATGAGACCCTGCGTAATGCAATAGGCGCCAAGCGACATAATGCCGAGCTTCCAGGCATTCGGCCACAACCGAGCTAACATTGACCGATCAGCGCGTGCTTGCTTAAGTATTTGCCTATCTGTGGCCTGACGAAAAACAAAAATACACACCAGCCGAAAAACAAAAGCGCGGGCGGCGACGGCGGCAGCAAGAGCCAGTAACTTCGCGCCGGCCAGAAGCAATAATCCTCCTGTAACCAGATAGAAGAGGCCGCCCAGCAGGTTCGCAAATTGCACTTCGCGGACCTTGTTAATTCCCTGCACGGCCAATCCCCAGTAGCTGGTCTTAAGGTTAAAGATGGTCATGGCGGCAAAAATTGTCCATGCCAGCCAGGCGGAGCGCTCATCTGCGATCAGCTGCATGATCCGTAAGAGGAACCAGGTGCCGGCGAAGGCGAGTGCCAAAGCGACAAGGCCGGAGAGCAAGGTGTACAAACGTGCGACCGTGGCGTGAAGTTGACCGATGCGCGGCAGATTCGGAAGGCCGCTGGTTGAGCCAGGGCGCAGCCCCTCCGCCTCAAAGTCATCCGCGCCGGCCCAAAGATAACTATAAACCCGGGTGATCACGGGACCGAAGCCGAAATCGGCCAGATTGGAATTGGCACCCAACGAAAGAAAAAGCCACCATGCAGCCATTTCCGCGGAAGAGAGGTGCGTCAGAGCCAGCGGCAACAGCAGAATATTGGACCCAACGCGAACGGCCGTTCCCAGCAATCCGTAAAACATGGCCGTGCCGGTGATCCGGGATAGGCTGTCTGCCATGAAAGCACGCACCGTTCTACGCTCGGGTAGCGGTTGCTTCAAAGAGGCAGAGGGCATACGGCTGGGGCTTATACGCCTTGTGTTTCGCGGCCCGGCACGATGAACAGGCGTCGGACGAAACGCGCGCGACGAAGTTTGCGAAACAATGGCTTATTCAACACGGCGCGGTACCAGTCGTTGCTTTCCAAGGCGAAGAGATACGCCTGATAATGCTGAGCCTTTAACGATTTCAGCGGTTCTTCTTCGCTCAAGTAGCAACTACCTAACTCGACTACGAAAACAGCGTCAGGCAGCACATAGGCCCGAAACTGACGTTGCAACTCCGTTAACTCAATAAGAAACGCGCTGATCGCGTTGTAGACAATATTCGCATCGTGAAAAGCGATGCAAGCATCTTGCTCCGCTGCCCTAAGGCAAAATCTCGCATCGCGCAGCGCAGCAGCATCAGTGTGCTCACCATCGATAAAGCAGTAGTGTGGTCGCAGGTGGAAGGCGTCAGCATCAATGGCATCAGTATCACGCTCGATGGTCTCGATCTTGCCCACATCCGCACCAGGTATCGGGCGCAGTAGTGCCAACATACGTTCGGTACTGTTTTCATCGTACTTTAAATCCAGGCCGCGTTCGTCTTTGAAGAGCCGGGGACGAGGATCTATCGAAATGATTTTGCGGCAGGCTGGATCAACATGCAGCGCTTGGAGAGATCCGCCTAGATGTGAGCCGATTTCCAAATAGATAAAATTGTTGCGCGTGCGCCGACGGATTGCGCGGTGTAACGCGAGAAGCGCCAGTTTGTCATTCGTGGTTGTCTGACTAGGAATATGGTCGAAGAGAGCGAGACTCAACGGTACCTGTTGAAGCGATTCGGATGCCATCATTTGCAAAGTGGTGTCGAGGCGCGAAAACCGCCGCTGCCTGTTTCAACAGGCGAATTGCGCTGCTGTTTAGTCAACCTTTTGGTCGTGCGCCCTTCAGTTCCTAAACACTCGCGCATTCCCGTCGAGTCACCTAATCAGCACTTGTGTGGGGATGGCTTAATCCTCTGCCGGGCTGGAAAGGATTAGGCCGTTCGGGTGCCGGTTGTTTCGCCAGTTGGCGATGCTCGCGCTGCCCGTCACAATCTCCCCCTCAAGTGTGTTCCTGCTGATCCTGTAACGGGTTCCGCTGCTGAGGAACATCGGGTGGCCGCCGGGCGCGCTGATATAATTGTGAGTGATTTCGCAGCGGGAAAATCTCGCGCCAGAACTTTGCGTAATCCCGAGGCGGTTGCCGGTATTGTTGATCGCCAGCTGATTGCGGCTGATCCGCCAGTGGTCGAACGTGAGACTCGCGTCGTTCACGCCGATGTAGATGCCCTGGCAAATGTTGATTCCGAAGTTGCGAAACAGAGCGACATTGTTCCCGCCGAAGCTATCCTGGTAGATGAAGGTGTTGTCCTTGTAAGGATCGACACCGCCGCCATATAGGTTCCAAGCAATGTTATCGTGAATACTGCCACCGTTCCAGGCGCCGGGCGTGATCATGTGGAAGGCGAGCGGCTGACCAAGGCCGCTGCCCGTCGTGATATCATGGGCCACGCAGTAGGCGATCTCGGCATCGCGCACCCAGTCTTTCGTCACGCGAGCGCCGCCCACATCTGACCAAATATCGAAACCTGTAGTCACCTGCATGTTCGCGAGCGGAGCAGGTCTATCGAGTACGCAGCGAACGATGCGCGGGCGGTCCAGCCCGCCATTGCCACGCTGACAGCCGATGATGAAGATAAAATTCTCAACGCCTTTGGATCCCCAGTTG
>QHBL01000389.1 GCA_003244125.1 Chthoniobacterales bacterium | reverse complement strand
GCGGTGACGTTGCAGCCGCGCGCGTTGGTCGATAGGAAAAAAACGTTGCCGTAGCCGCCGGTGGCAAGCACGACGGCATCACCCGCGAACGCCTGAATCGCGCCGCTCTTGAGATCGCGTGTGATAATGCCTTTGGTGTGGCCGTCGACGAGCACGAGATCGAGCATCTCAGTTTGTGGAAACATCTGCACCGTGCCGGCGGCGACCTGGCGACAGAGCGCCTGGTAGCAACCGAGCAGGAGCTGCTGGCCGGTCTGCCCGCGGGCGTAAAAGGTGCGCGAGACTTGCGCGCCGCCGAAGGAGCGATTCGCGAGGTAGCCGCTGTATTCGCGTGCGAAAGGGACGCCTTGCGCGACGCACTGGTCGATGATGTTAACGCTGACTTCAGCCAGGCGGTAAACGTTGGGTTCGCGTGAACGGAAATCGCCGCCTTTGATGGTGTCGTAAAACAAGCGAAAGACGCTATCGCCATCATTCTGGTAATTTTTCGCGGCGTTGATTCCGCCTTGCGCGGCAATGGAGTGAGCGCGGCGCGGCGAGTCCTGGTAACAGAAACACTTCACGCGGTAGCCGAGTTCGCCCAGCGTAGCCGCGGCCGATCCGCCGGCGAGCCCGCTGCCGACGACGATGATCTCGAACTTGCGCCGGTTATTCGGGCTAACGAGGCGTGAGTTATTCTTGTGATTGGCCCATTTCTGCTCCAGCGGACCGGGAGGAACCTTGGATTTGAGGTTGCCGATCATAGGAGGCGAAATTCGAAACTTGAATGTCGAAACCCGAAACAATGATTAACAAACCGAAAGGCGGAAAACACCAGATGCGCGCGAGTCCACGGGACGTCGAATTGTCCGGCGTTCATTGTTCGCATTTGCGGACGATCGCGACGAAGATTTTCATAAACTCATCGGCCTCGCCGAGTAGGCGTAGTTGCTCCACTTCGAGCTTGCCATGGATGTCGATAAGACGAAGCCAATAGCGGCTTTCCTTCGCTTCTCGCCGGCAGATCCTTATTTTCATCCCGAAATCCTTCTTGCCTCGTTGGCTTCGATATAGTTCGCGCCGATCGAGCCGGAGGCGCGAATGAACTGCTTCACATCCTCAATATTCGAAATGGTTCGCGGCAGTTGCTTCGCAAAAGTGCGGCTGCTCCTTGCAAACTGGAACGTCCGCTCCTCGAGATCATAGGGCTTTGAGTTCCCTCCATTTGTTATTGCGTCCTCCTGTCTGGTTTTTTGATTGGCCGTTGTTTGGGTATTCGGCATTCGGATTTCGGATTTCCAGTCGTTCATAATTGCTGCGTCGGTCTAACGAGGCCGAGCAATACGGCGACAGGGATGGAGGTGTAGCCGACGAAGAGCGCCCAGGCGAAGATGCGCGCGCCAAAGGCGAGGCGCGGCGTGAGCTTTTTGTCGTTAAGTCCAAGTGACTGCAAGAAGCTCGATGCGCCGTGAGTCAGGTGCAGCGTTAACAAGAACAAACCGATGATGTAGAACGCGGAGACGTAAAGGTTCTGAAACCCGTAAACCATCATCGAATAAACGTCGTAATGGTTGAGCGGGTCGCTTTTCAGGAGTGGAAAACGCGCGTTGAATTTGTGCCCGGTGAAATGGAGCAAATGGAAAATGATAAAGGCGAGTACGACCAACCCGCTCACCACCATGTGACGTGAAGCGAAGCTGGCTTTGACGTGCTCCTTTTCCACATAACGCCGCGGACGTGCGCGCCGGTTCTCGATCGCGAGCAAAATGGTGAAGTAGATGTGAAGCGCGACCGCTATGAGGAGAACGATGCGCTCGACCCAGAGCAGGGGACCGAGATCGCGCAGGTGCTGCGCGTAGCCATTGATCCAACCGGGTCCGAGAAAAATCTGCAAATTCCCCAGCAGATGCCCGAGGACAAAGACCATCAGGATCACGCCAGTAACGGCGACGATCATTTTTCTGCCGATGGACGAGTGATAAAAAGCGGCGGCATTGCTCACTGCATTAATAATGGCTGGTTTAAGCGTGCCATTCAAATCGGCGATACGGCAGAAGGGACGGGTTGAGAAGTGCGAACATCTACGTTCGCGGCGTTCAAACTTGGCCTGCCGATACCGTACTCCTCGCGGCGGTAGCAACGAGGCTGTTCGGCGGGGCCCGAAGTTCTTCGACTACTTGCTGATGAATCCGCCTTTCGGCGGGAAGGAAGACTGCTTCGTCAGCCTGCCCGGCGGCGTTTCCTCCAGCGCCGGCGCCGGAGTGAAAACGAACCTCGTTTTCGACAGGCGCACGCCGGGTTCAAATAATGGCCGAGATCGAAGCGCGCGGAGCGGAGGCGGGTGCTGCGTTGCGGCGGCTCCGCTCACTCGCAGCGGAGTCAGAATGTGCGAATCGATAATCTGCCTCCCGGCCGCGCGAGAGGAAGGGTCGCGCCTGCGCCTCCATGGTTGCATCGTGGCGCGAGCGGCTGTCATTATTGAGCCATGGCATCGGTCTCGAGCACACTCCCGCAGCGGTCGTTTGGCGAAACAATGCGTGGGGACGTCTGGTGGACGCAGCCGCTGCTGGTTTTTCTCGGGCTGAGCGCGTTCATTGTTTATTCCACGTGGGCAGCGTTTCAAGGACGTCATTATTTTTTCGGCAACTACGTCTCGCCGTTTTATTCGCCGGAGCTTTTTGGGAATTCTCCGCATGCCTGGTTCGGTCCAAAGCCGGCATGGTGGCCGCGCTGGCTTCTGTTTTCACCCGCTTTACTGATCCTTTGGGCGCCGGGCGGATTTCGGCTGACCTGTTACTATTATCGGGGCGCGTATTACAAGGCGTTCTGGGCTGATCCGCCCGCGTGCACGGTGGGTGAACCGCGCAAGACTTATCTGGGCGAACGCTCGTTCCCGCTCATCATGCAAAACGTGCACCGCTACTTTCTTTATCTCGCGCTCATCTTCATCGTCATTCTTTCCTACGACGTGTGGAAAGCGCTTTGGTTCGGCGGGCGCTTCGGCATTGGAATCGGCACGTTCGTTCTTCTCATCAATGTGATTCTGCTCGGCGGTTACACCTTCGGTTGTCATTCACTGCGCCATCTCATCGGTGGATTTCGCGACCAGCTTTCACGCGCGCCGGCTTCATACAATTGCTACCGCTGCGTCAGCTGCCTTAATCGTCGCCACATGCTTTGGGCCTGGATGAGCTTGTTCTGGGTGGGGTTCACCGATGTTTACGTGCGCCTGTGCTCGATGGGCGTGTGGCACGACTGGCGCATCCTTTAAACCCCAGGACTCTTTCAGATTGTGCCATAAACGTGCCGTACTTATGGCATGACGACAACGCTGCGCATCGATCGGTCGAATCGGCTTGTTCTTCCACGCGATCTGCGCCGCGCCGCTCGCGTTTCGACTGGCGACTCGCTATCTGTCTCAGCCGTTCCCGTTTTTAAACTCCGCTCGCGCGCCCTTTCGCTCGAGCAATGAAACCGCGCTGAGTACCTGGTCCGGCTTCCAGGTGTTGCCGCGCCACATTTGTGCGACGCGACCGTCTGGCGCGATGAGTGCGGTGGCGAGACCGTGAGATATGGTGCCGCCTTCGGGTTGCACGTACACGGCAAACTCGCGGGTGAGTTTGTCGACCTGCGCTTGCTCGCCGGTCGCGAACGTCCAGACTTTTGGATCGGCCTGGAGCTGCTCGGCGTATTGCTTCAGCACCGGTGGCTGATCGAACGCGGGATCGAGCGTGATGCTGAGCAGGCGAGTGGACGCGAGCGCGCCGGCGCCTGATTTGATCGCCGATTGCAGCTGGGCGAATTGCGCCGAGATGAGGGGACAAAACTTCGGCACCGGGCAGCGCGTGAAAATGAAAGTGAGAATCAGCGGTTGGCCGCGAAAACTGGCGAGCGAAACTGGAGCGCCGTTCTGATCGAGCAGATGAAAATCCGGCAGCGCGTCGCCTTCGCGTAAACGCGATGAGGAAGATGGTGCAGCGCCGATTGATGTCGGTGACGCAGGCAAATGTAGCGCGGCGCGATCGATCTTGCGCACGTGTGTGAGGGACCAGTCATCGCCCGCGACCATGAGGCGGAAGGCAATGGCGTCGCCGATGTTGAGGCTGGCGATCTCTTTCCTGGCACGAACGGCAAACGGCATCGTCATGGAGGGCATGAGACCAGGAATATCTTCATGCTGGATTTCGACCGTGCTCCGATCGGGGGCAAAGCCGCGAACGAAGCCGCGCACTTCGTAGCTGCGCGTTTCGCGATTGGCCGGACGTGAGCATGCGGCCAGCGCCAACCACCCAAGGACGAGAAATGCGCGCGCGAGCATTACCCAACTAAGCACATGAATCAGCCCTGACTTTGACCCGCATCAAGGCAGCGCGAGCGAAAACGACCGAAGGCTGACAGCATGATTATACGACACGCCCTTTTCGCGTCTGGCGCGCTTCTCCTTTGCATCACGGCCTGCTCGCGCGCGCCGGAAGCGCCGCCCAAGGAGGTGACGGTGCAGGCTGACGATAAGATGCGCTTCGATGTCACCGCCTTCGAAGTGAAGCCTGGCCAGAAAGTCTCCGTCACGCTCAAGAATATCGGCACCACACCGAAATTCTCCATGGGACACAACTTCGTCATGCTCGATAAAGCGGTGAACACCGGCAACGTGCAGACGTGGCTCGACAAAGCCTCGAGTGAAGCGGCGCACGATTACGTCCCGCCCGATGACAAGCAGGTGCTTGCGCACACGAAGCTGCTCGGACCTGGCGAGACCGATACCGTCACCTTCACCGCGCCGTTCGTCCCGGGTGACTATCTCTATCTCTGCTCGTTCCCCGGCCACTATTCTCAAGGCACCAAGGGAATCATGACCGTGAAGTAGAAGGGAAATCTATGAATCAGATTCTCAAATGCAGCCTCGTGCTCGCCGTCGTCCTGACCGGCTGCGGCAAACAGAGCACGAGCACGAACAAAGGCGATCGCACCGCGAACGCGCTCGCGAGTTACGTCGCGCCGGGTGAGAAGGATGAATACTACCTGTTCTATTCCGGCGGACATTCCGGCCAGGTGTTTGTCGCGGGCATTCCGTCGATGCGGCACATCATCACCATTCCGGTGTTCGCGCCCTATCCGGCGACTGGCTACGGCTTTGATGATGAATCGCGTAAGATGCTGGGCGATTTCACCTGGGGCGACGTCCATCATCCCGCGCTTTCGCAGACGAAGTCCAAGTACGACGGCCGCTGGCTGTTCGTGAACGATAACGCCAACAACCGCATCGCCCGCATTGATCTGCACGATTTCAAAACGCATCAAATCCTCGGGCCGATTCCGAATTCGATCGGCAATCACGGCTCATCGTTCATCACCGAGAACAGCGAATACATTTTGTGCGCGACGCGATTCTCGACGCCCTTGCCGAAAGGGCGCGTGGCTGATCCGAACGCCTACGACAAGGAATTCAACGGCATGGTCAGCGGGATCAAAGTCGATCCGCAGACCGGCGAGATGAAGGTGGGCTGGCAAATCCTGACGCCGCCCTTTGATTGGGACCTCGGCTCGACCGGCAAGGGCCCCAGCAGCGGCTGGGCATTCTGGACGAGCTACAACACCGAGATGGCGCACGACACGCTCGAAGTGAACGCGACGCAGAAGGATCGTGACTTCGCCGCGGTGGTGAACTGGCATGCGGCTGAGCAGGCGGTGGCGAACGGCCAGGCGACGATGATGGATAACGTGCCGATCATCGATCCGGCGAAGGTGCCCGGCGTAATGTATTTCGTGCCAATCGGCAAATCGCCGCACGGCATGGACGTCGATCCGACCGGGAAATGGATCGTCGCGGGCGGGAAACTGCAGCCGTCGACGACGGTGCTGAATTTCGAGAAGGTGCAGGCGGCGATTAACAACAAAACGTTCGATGGCGATTTTCGCGGTGTGCCGATTCTGAAATACGAAGCAGTAGTCGAAGGCGAGGTGCCGGTCGGGCTCGGCCCGCTGCACACGCAGTATGACGGCAAAGGTTTCGCTTACACGTCGATGTTCATCGACTCGAACATCACGAAATGGAAGATGCC
>QHBL01000037.1:2444-2661 GCA_003244125.1 Chthoniobacterales bacterium | reverse complement strand
CACATGCCGCCGATCAAAAAGTGACGGTTGCCACTGGCGAACAAGGCAGGCGTTTGCCGAAGCGATCGCGCAGCGCGGTGCGAGCGGCATGATAACCGCACATGCCGTGAACGCCGCCGCCGGGCGGAGTTGACGACGAGCACAGATAAACGCCGGGCAACGCCGTGCGATATGGCGTCGGGCTGAGAACCGGTCGCGCGATCATTTGCCACAAATT
>QHBL01000037.1:0-2318 GCA_003244125.1 Chthoniobacterales bacterium | reverse complement strand
TGTCGTGTGGCGCGCGATAATGCAGTCGCGAAATCCTGGCGCGAAACGCTCGATTTGATTTTCAATTGCCTCGGACACGTCGCGATTTGATCCGAACGGCACATGGCAATACGCCCAGAGCGTATGCTGCCTGCGCGGGGCGCGCGTTTCATCGAAGAGGCTTTGCTGCGCGACGAGCACAAAAGGTTGAGCCGCATGTTTGCCCGCGGCAACCTCGCGCTCGCCCGCAGCAATCTCCTCCAAGGTGCCGCCGAGGTGAATCGTTCCGGCTTTTGTGCAGAGAGGATTTCGCCACGGGATCGGCGAATCGAGCGCGTAATCGATTTTGAAAATCCCGGGCGCATGACAAAAACGCGCGAGCTTGCGCCTGTAGCTTGCGCGTAATCGGTCGCCGGCGAGAGCGAGGAATTGCCAGACCGTCACATCGAGCAAGAGCGCGCGGGACTTTGGAAGATCAGCTAACGAGTTACAGGCCCGCCCGGTTTCAATCGTGCCGCCGAGCTTGCGAAAGTATTCAGCTAACGAGTTTGCGATTGATTGCGAACCGCCGCGCGGAATCGGCCAGCCTGCGCCGTGGCCGGCGAGTCCAAGGACGAGGCCGATGGCCGATGAAGCCGCGCTTTCCAGGGGCAAAAAAGAATGCGCGGCCATTCCGGCGAAGAGAGCGCGGGCGGCGGGTTGTTGGAAGCGCGTTCTCGTTAGCACCGTCGCCGGGAGCAGCGCGCGCGTGCCGAACCGCGCCATTGCGATAGGATGCCGCGGGAAATGCAGCATCGGCTGCAAAATCTCCGGGGTCAGCACCGGCCAATGCCGCAGGAGCGGTTGCATGAGACGGCGATAGGAATCGCCATCGTCAGCTAACGACTCCGCGGTTTGATTAAGATCGCGATAGAGACAAGCGACGTCGCCATTATCCAGCGGATGCGCCAGCGGAATTTTCGGCTGAATCCATTCCAAGCCGAAACGGGAGAGCGGCAGCGAATTGAAAAACGGCGAAGCGACAGCCAGCGGATGCACCGCCGAACAAACATCGTGCAAAAATCCCGGCAGCGTCAGCTCAGCCGAACGCGCGCCGCCGCCGATCGTCTCGTTGGCTTCCAGAACGAGCACGTTGCATCCCGCATGCGCGAGCGTGATGGCCGCGGCCAGTCCATTCGGACCTGACCCGACCACCACTGCGTCGTGATCGCGCGGCATCGCTGTTACTTACTCCATGAGTCCGTCCGGCGCTTTCTCTGCGAATCCTGAGTACTTATGGCAGGCAAAATCAATTTCCTGGGCCATCCCGTTCATCCGATGCTGATCGCTTTCCCGCTTGGGCTGCTGCCGGTGGCAGTCTTATTCGACATTATTTTTCTCTGCACCAGCAACGCTCAGTGGGCGATCATTTCCTATTGGCTGATCGCGGTCGGTGTAATCAGCGGATTGCTCGCCGCAGTTTTCGGCGCGGCTGATTGGTGGGCGCTCGGCAACGGCACGCGCGCGAAACGAATCGGTCTGCTGCACGGGCTAATCAACGTTGTCGTCACCGCGCTATTCGCGATCAGCTGGGTGATGCGGCGGCCGAGTCCCGCAGCGCCGAATCTGGCAGCGATAATTATTGGTATTATCGCACTGGTGCTTGCCCTTGTGGCCGCCTGGCTCGGCGGCGAATTGGTTTACCGTCTCAGCGTCGGCGTTGATTTCGACGCTCACGTAAACTCGCCAAGCTCACTCTCCGATCGCCCCGCCAAAGAACAGGCTCGCTGAACTGTTCGCGACCAGCGCCCCACTGAATAGATCCTGGGTGAGGCAGCCCGACAGCGGACTGTTTACGTTTTACGGCTGACCGCTTCCGCCGGCTGCGCCGTAAACCTGCCCAGTCGCATAACTCGCATTGCTCGCCGCCAGCTGCACGTAAATGGAGGCCAGTTCTGCGGGTTGCCCCGGCCGGCCCATCGGCGTCTCGCCGCCGAATTGTTTTAGCTTCTCCTGCGTCGCTCCGCCGCTCACCTGCAAGGGCGTCCAAATCGGACCGGGCGCGACGCCATTCACGCGAATACCTTTTGGCGCGAGCTGCTTCGCCAGTGATCGGACATAATTCGTAGTCGCGGCCTTTGTCTGCGCATAATCGTAAAGATCAGGCGATGGATCGGTCGCCTGCTCCGATGTTGTTCCGATAATGACCGAGCCGGGCTGAAGATGCGGGAGCGCGGCTTTGATGATCCAGAACGGCGCATAGGTATTCGTTTTCATCGTCGCGTCGAAGTCCTCTGTCGAGACGTCGAGGATTGAGGCGCGAGTTTGCTGCCGACCCGCGTTGCAAACAACGATGTCCA
>QHBL01000141.1 GCA_003244125.1 Chthoniobacterales bacterium | reverse complement strand
AAAGGCGCGCGCGCGTGTCGGGCAAAGGCGCAGGAAATGGAGGCTCTGGTTTTCGAAGCGTACCGGGAAGGCGGTCGCGTTTGCCGCGAAGTCGTGCATCGGGCCGTGTAGCGCCGCTTCTTCGGGAA
Source organism: Chthoniobacterales bacterium (assembly GCA_003244125.1). Next base: position 2,499 of record QHBL01000141.1, on the reverse strand, counting down.
CGAGAAAATTTACCTCGGCCAAGGGGACGAAAAGTTTTACCAGGTCCGGTGGAATCGGCAGGATCATTCCGACTTTGTGACCGCGACATTCCGCCAAAAGCGCGCTGTTCCTTTTATGCGCGATGAGGCGCAGCTGCACGCTGATCGCATCGAAGGCGAGATCGACCGGAACGTTTTCCGCTTCGAGCACACGCAGTCGTTCCTCCGCTTCCGGCGCGCCGTATTGCGCGGCGTATTTGAGGAGATCGGAGGTGGTGGAGGCTTTCCTGGTCTGGATCAACAGACGCAGCACTTCGAGAAGGCCTGTTTCGTCTGTCGCTTTGCCGGCTGATTCTGGGACGGAAGAGGTTGGCATGTAGGTGTCGTGCCGAGCATCAGTTGCAAAAGCGCGCCGGAGCGTCAAGCTCACTCGGCTGGGCCAGGCGCGCGGTCCTGGAGAAAGATGCCGAGCGCGCCTTCCTGGAAACCATCGACGCGCACCCGCTGGCCGGCGCGGATGACTTCGATCCAGCCGCCCGGAAAAGTGCCGGCTGCGACCCAGCCGTATGCACTCGTCACCGGTTTGTCATTAGCGGCGACAAGTTGATCGCCAGGGTGCAACTCGGCGGCTTTGGGCTGCTGCGGCGTCACCTCCACGATCATCACGCGCACGGAATCGAGGACACGCCCGTCGCTTCTTCGATGAGTCACACTCAGCAACGTGCCTGCGTCGAACTTCGCTTCTCTGCTGCTGAACCCGACGAGCTTCTCATCAAATCCGGTTTCATAGATGCGCTCGAACTGATCGAGCGCGGTAAACTCGTGCTCAACGTGAGCCGCGTTGCCGTTGGGAAGAGTGGCGAGTGGCTTCCGGTTCTCGTCGCAAGCCTGTTGCACCACGCGCTTCCGAGCTCCGGTGCGCTGCCACTCCGTATCGGTGCGAAACACAGGCGCGCCGAGCCCTTTCGCATCGCAGCCGAGTTTCCACTCCAGGATTTCGCGCTCATCCTCATCGAACGTAATCTCGCGCTCGGTGAAGCCGAGACCGGCGTTTTTCGCGGGCTGCCCATTCGCGTCCTGGTAGCGAATCGTATTGTGGCGGTTGCGGCCTTGCGCGTCGTATTCCGGTTCGCAAACGTAACGCTGGTAACTGTAGCGCGCCGGGTCGTGCTGCTCGGTGATGTAACGGCGGATGTTCCCGGCGGCATCGAATTCGCTGATGCGTCGCTGTTCTCCGCCTGCGGTATAGGTCGGTTTACCTTCCGGGTCGAACCATGCTTCCTCCTCGCGTGAACCATCGGCCGAAAACTGCCAGGCGTGACGATGAATCGCCCAGCCTTCAGGGCCGGGGATCGGCTTCCCATTCGGGTCGAGAATACGCTCTTCGGTTACATTACCGCGTTCATCGAAGGCGACCGCCGTGCGCCAACTGCTAGCCGAGGTGAAGCGAATATCGATCGGGTAACCGTTCTCATTATAGGCGAGATTCTTGCGCGAAACTGGTTTGATCTGGCCGGTGGTATCGACCGCGAGAAACCGTTGTTCGGTGAGTTCGCCGTGCTCATTGCGGTCCATCTCTTGCGTTGCCCACCCGCCCTTGCCGTGGTTAACCGGCCGCCCATTCGCGTCGAAAGCAGCAAGGCGAACCTGGTTGCCGGCAACGTCATAGCTTGCTTGCAGGTGAGAGACGTTCTGGTAAGTGACCGGTTTGTTTTCGGCGTCGTAGAATTTCACCTCGCTGATGAGACCGTGCGGTTCATAGCGAAAGGCCAGGGTGATCTGCCCGGCCTTGTTCTCCGCAGGCTTGCCGTCCCGACCCAGGTTCACGGCCCGCACCAATCTGCCGGAGGGATCGCGTTCGAAAGCATAGCCATACACGCCTTCGCCATTGGCCGCAGCTTGCCCGGAGCCGTTAAAAAAGCCGGCTTTCACGTCGCGCCCAGCGGAGTCTCGTTCGAATTGGATTACAGAAGCGCCGCCGTGACTGGCGAAGTCAAACCCGCCCGCAGTGACAAAGCGGGCGTGAATGCGGCGCGGCTCGGTGGCGGACGGTCGCTCGTAAACGAGCCGCCACGTCTGCATTCCGTTGCAGTCGCGCGCTACCGCTTCAGTGACAGCGCCTTGTTCCCAAAAGAAGTCGATGCTCGTGGCGGCGCGCGTCTTCTTCGGTTCACCGGAGGCGCCGAGCGGTCCCTCGATCCAGTTCGGTAACGGATCATTGCCGAAAAACTGCGCCTCGTTGCTCGGGTGATCGCGGGAGTTGATCGCTTCCACCCTAACGATCGGGCCCCAGCGCCCGCGCCGAGTGAATCTAAGACTCACCTGGCGTTTCCTGGCAATCGCGGCGGGTATTTCGCCGATCGCTTCTGGACCACCGGCGCGATACTCCATGCCCACGGCAAACTCCCGCTGCGCACGCTGGTAAAATTCCCATTGAAAAAGGCGCGCCACGCCAGCAACACTCAGCAGCAGGAGCGTCGCCGCGGAGACAAACTTCCACGGATTGCGCCGCACCCACTT
>QHBL01000362.1 GCA_003244125.1 Chthoniobacterales bacterium | reverse complement strand
GTTGATGGGCGTCCTGTATTTAGGATGAAGGCGCGAGAACCACGCCGGCAGCAGCCGGTCCCAACCGGCGACCATCGGCAGGCGCGAACTGCCGGTGAGGTGAACGCTGGTCGAGCAGATCGTGCGCACGGTCATGAGCACAATGCCGAGTGAAGCGATGGCGCCGGCAATGGGAAAGGCGCGCAAACCGAGGCGCAATGTTTGCGGCACCGGCCCAATGAGATCGATGGGATTATCGCCGATGAAGGCGAGAACGGAACTGGTGCCGAAGATGAACATGAACGCGATGATGGGCGAAGCGATGATGACGGAACGGCCGATGTTTCGACCGGGCGCGCGGGTCTCGCCCGCGAGGATGGCGACGTATTCGAAGCCGCTAAGCGCGCCGACAGCGAGTTTGGTGAAAATGTTGAGGCAATAAAAAAGCGACAGGCTCGGCGCGGCGAAAGCGAGCGGGTGGTATGCCTTGAAATCGCCGCGCGCGAGCGCGAAGAATGGCAGCGCGACAAGCGCGCCGTACACGAGAAGCATGGCGAAGCCGCCGATGTTATGCACCCATTTGCCGAGCGCGAGACCGCGAGCGGCGGTCCAGCTGAGACCAAGCACAAGAGCGGCGCTGATGAGCGAGACGCACCATTTATTGTTCGGCAGCCAGGCTGCGCCGGGACCGATGGCGTAAGAGATGTTGGTGGTGACGAACATGCCGCCGAGGGCGATGACGCTGATGGAAAGGAGCCAGAGATTCCAGGCCACGATGAAGCCGGTGAATTCGTTGAAGCCGAGCTTGGCCCATTGATAAAGACCGCCTTCCAGCGGCATGCGGCGGGCCAGATAAATGACGACGACCGCTTGCGGAATGTAGAAAAGCAGGATCGCGAGCAGCCAAAAGAAGAGATGCGCATGACCGAGCTTCGCCGCCGCGCCCACCCAACTGGAGCCAACGACGAAAAGCACCTGCGTGAGTACAAGGTCACGCAACCCCAGCGGTTTTCGGAGCGACGCGCTCTGATCTTCGACGCGGTGCTCGGCGCGCTCGAGTTCGTTCATCGCGACTTTGTCATTCCGAGCGGGGAGAAGCGGAGTCGAGGATCCCGCGGCGGAAGCTGCAAGGTGACTCCACGGGATCCCTCGACTCCGCTCGGGATGACATCTTAATCGCGCTCCGCCGGTTTCGGCGGCGGCGGCTCAGTCCGGAATTCGCGATGCCGAATTCTGCCGCCGGCATAAGCGATGTAGCAGCCGGCGCCCAGCGAAACGATAGCGAGCAGTAACGTCAGAACAGTGAGCGGAGTTTTCGCTCGCGGAAATTTGCGTGGAACAATCAGTGCGAGCAGCGCGACGAGAGCGAGCGCGTAATAGCACCAGACGAATTGATCTGCGCGATGCTCGTGCGCCGCGAGCCATGCGCTGCCAGCTTCGTCCGACATCGAGAGGACGCGATCATACGCGCGATCGCCGAAATAAGTGACGGGCCAGGCGGAAGCGGCGGCGATGAAGATGACGACAAGCGCTGGGATTTGTGCGGCGCGATTCCGCAAAAGCAAGGCGACGATGAACGCAACGATCCCGAGCGCCAGCCCATAGATCGGCAGCGGATTGATGAGCGTGTGAACGTACTCGGGTTGCTCGAGCGCGCGCCAGAATCCGTTCATGGATTGGCCGCCGTTGCCGCCGGCGCGGCGTCGGTTTTGGCAATCCGCTGCAACAGAACGCGCGCGCTGTTCTCCGGAACATTGAAGCGAATGTCGAGGTTTTCGCCATCGCGATTCACCTCGGGCGGCGCAGCGAAAAACGGCAAATCGCTTTGCTCGAGGTGCAGCCAGCGCGCCGCGTCTTCCTGGATGCCTTTGGCAACTTCAGCGGCGGCATCGCCGGAGACACACTTCATCATGAGCCGCGCTTTGGCCGGCGTTTGCAAGGACAGGCCGAGACCGATCACCTCCGCGCGTTGCAGCAGCTCACGCGAGAAGATTGGCTGAAACGCACGCGCCAATCCCTCGGGATCGCGCGAGATGAGGCGCAAAGTCGTGTCGCGATCCAGAGCCTGGAAGCGGTCGAAGAATTGTCCCTTGATTTCCAGGTCGGCGGCCATGCCGAGCCGCACCCGCACCAGTTGATCGACGCCATCGGCGCCACCGACGGCGAGCGTTTTCGGGCCGATACGCGCGATGGTGAAATTGTCATGTTGCCAAACCGATAGCCCGCTGATGGTGCGGCGCTGGAATTCTTTGTCCTCGGCAATGGTGCGCACGACGGGAGAGACGTCGTTGCGCGCTTCCACGAGGAGAAACTCGCGCACGCTGTCGCGATCGGCCGTGGCGAGAGCGCGCGTGACTCGCGCCGTTTCCGCGGGAATGCGCAGGCGCGGCGTTTGCACGGCGTCGCCGATCAGCCCCGACCAGGTGCGTTGCCAAAAATCTTCGTTACGCCAGCGGCGCGGCAATTCGTCACGCTCGAAGCGCTCGGCGTTGAGCGAGAGAATGGCGTCGGTCGATTGCGGGAGCCATTCACGTTTGGCCGGCGATTGGAAAACGAGCGGGAGAATGATGGCGAGCAACACCAGCAGCGACACAATGGCGAAATAAAATCGGCGCAGCTCCTGTTTATCGATTTGCTTTGAGAGGACCTTCAGTTCGTCGGTATGCTGCACGTGCCGCGCAACGGCCTGGCGATGCCGGAGCACATCGTGCAACAACTGTGGCGCGTTGGGCGGTGCGATCCCTTGCGTGGCGAGGTGGCGTCCGATGTTGAGATAAGCCGGGTCTTTGCGTTCCTCGACTGTTTGATGTTGCGCCTGCGCCTCGCGCAATGCCTCCTGCCGGCCACGCGCTTTTTCGTTCAAGGCGCGATCGGTCGCTTCGAATTCCTCGCGCACGCCCGCGATGTTTTTCTCCGCGGCCGCCAACTCGTCTTCGGCCCCCGTCAATTTGTGGCGCGCCTGGCGGCACGCCTCGGCGCTTCCTTCCCGGGCGCGCACGATCTCGCCGCGTTCCCCTGGGAGGCGCGCGCGCTTCGATGCCAGCGCAGCCATGCGCGCATCGAGGTCAGCAGGCGGCGGCGATTGCGCCTGGAGCGAGCTTACCTGGTTGAGCAAATCGCGATCGGCCGCGTCGTTGGCCTGCAAACGTGAATCGACTCCGGCGTGTTCGCGGTCGCAAACCGCGGCCGCTTGCTTCGCTTCATCGCGCCGTTGCAGCAGCGGCTTCTTCTTCGCGTCGAGATC
>QHBL01000005.1 GCA_003244125.1 Chthoniobacterales bacterium | reverse complement strand
TCACCGGCGAGATCGAGCAATACGTGCCCTTCGTGACCAGGTGATCTCCCGATGAGTTCAGAAGCCATCGCACCGACGATTTACACGATCCGCGATGAGCCAGTCGTGCTCGACAGCGACCTCGCGTTGCTCTACGGCGTTGAAACGCGAGCGTTCAATCAAGCAATCAAGCGAAACGCGGCGCGATTCCCGGCACACTTTGGTTTTCAACTGCGAAATGACGAGTGGGAATCTTTAAGATCACAAATTGTGACCTTAAAACCCGGTCGCGGCCAGCACCGAAAATACCTTCCATACGTCTTCACCGAGCACGGAGCTATCATGGCGGCGACGATCCTTAATAGCCCGCGCGCCGTCGCCATGAGTGTCTATGTCGTTCGAGCCTTCATCAAATTGCGGCGGCAATTACTTTCTGACGCTACCCTGGAGAAGCGACTGCTAACGATCGAGAAAACACTCATCGGCCACGACACCGCGCTGCGCGATCTTTATCAAAAACTTCGTCGCGTTCGCGCTCCGGCATTCCCTTGCTCCTGCCGCCGCCCGATAAACCAAAACGCCCAATCGGTTTTCACTAAAACATGCGACCCAAGAATAGTTCCCCACCAATCACCTCTCACTGATCACCGTTCACTTTTCTTTACCCTAGGACGGCCTTTGTCCCACCCGACCACTTATTCTTACCCACGATGACCTTCGAAACGGCGACTGAGCGCCAGCTCATGATGTCAACGCCGCCTAGTCGCTGCCGAGGTGGTCTAACTCTGGAACCGACGGCCTTATCCGCCAAACTGTGAGCGCTAAAACTGACGATCAGCACGAAGCCATCGAATTCTTCACGCGCAACTATCACGCCTTGCGGGAACGCGGGCCTATGGCGTGGATGAAGCGGCTTTTCAATGACGTGCGCGTCGGCAAACAGCCGCGCCTCATAGATCTGCCGACGGGAGCAGGAAAAACCGAGTTGATAGTAGTATGGCTGATCGCCCTGGCCTATCACGGTGCGCGAGGCAGAAAGGGAACGCCAGTTCCACGGCGTCTTGTGTGGGTGATCAATCGCCGGGTATTGGTGCAGCAGGTCTTTGCCTTAGCAAAGCTAATCGAAGAGAAAATTGCCGATGTTCCAGAAGTTCGAGAAGGGCTTGCGGCGATGAGCGGCGATCCGAAAACTATTTTTAGACTCGTGCAGTTGCGAGGGCAAATCCTTGCCGATACGGAGTGGGCTACGTTGCCAACAGTTCCCCAACTTGTCATTGGCACCGTGGATCAGATTGGGAGCAGACTGTTCTTTGAAGGCTACGGGCTGGGTAAATGGAATCGCCCTCAGCAAGCTGCGTTACTCGGTGTGGATGCATGGGTCGCGGTGGATGAAGCGCATCTCGTCCCTGCTTTCGTTCTCTCGCTCCGGCAGATGAGAAGTCTCCACATGGAGATGCCTCCGAAAATTCTTCCCAAGCTGCGCTCGATCTTCGACAAGCTGCCGTTTTGGCTAACTGAGCTATCCGCCACCCCAGGCTTGCCTCCTCCTTCAGGACAACCCTTTAGGCTCGAGAAGGACGAAGAGAACGATCCACGCATAGCTGATCGAGTCCTCGCGGCTAATACTCGGCGAGTTCGGCTAGCCTGGCTTGGTAAAGGCGCTAAGGCAGCGGATGCCTTAGCGGACGCTCTAGCCTCAGAAGCGTTACGCCAAGCGAATGCCAATCCAAGTTGGGCAATCGCCATCTTTGTTCGGAAGGTTAAGGACGCTAAAAAGGTTGTTGCTCGCTTGGAGAAGAAATTCAAGGGACAGGATCGCGTCTGCGAGATCACTGGCCGCCTGCGCGGATATGAGAGAGAACGACTTGTCCGATCCCCCGTCTTTCGACGCTTTCTTTCACATGTGGGACAAAAGCTGCCGGAGATTGATGGCCCTGTTTTCTTGGTAGGCACGGCGGCTGCGGAGGTTGGCTTGGATGCGGATGCGCAGTCCATTCTGTGTGACTTCGCATCTTTACCAACCTTGCTGCAACGCCTAGGTCGCCTTGATCGACTCGGCCAGCAAAGCTCTCAATGTAAGACTGATGGTAGCGAGCCACCCACTATGACAATCTTCGCGTCTAGGCCTAAGACGTCCGATAAAGCCAGGCAAGCGGCAAAGCTAATCGAGGCAATGGTTGAACAACTCGCCAGGCAACTAACGAAGCACGAAGGAGAATTCTCTGCGGAACTGATTACTGGCTCACTCTGGAGAAACGCGACACCTGAAACCGATAAGAAGGTAGAAGGCGACGAAAACGCGGATGCTACAGCTGAGAATCACTCGCAGGAGGACGGCGCTGCCGAAGAAACGATAGCGATCAACGACGAAAATTCGGATTCAGCCGACAACGACCGGGCTTCGGCAGATGAGAGCGAGATTGAAACCGAAGACGCCGAAGGAAACGGCAAAGGAAAGAAGGCAATCGCGAAATTGATCGACGGTGCCACTTGGAAAGTGCTCGGCGTTTCCGGTGAAGCGAAAAGTGGCACTCTCACTGCGCCGCCGGCACGATGGCTGCAAGAAAGTGTAGCGAGTGTAGCTGCCAGCCCAGTTGTAGTCCCGGCGCTTACGCGCGCAACGATCGAGCACTGGGCAGCAACCACTGAAGCCCGGACGAAATACCTTTCGCCACATCCGTTTCTATATGGGCACGCGCTTGATGCTGAAAGCACACCGCTGGTTGCCGTCGCGTTCCGACTCGAAATTGAAGCGCTGCGTCAACGACATACTGACGTTGACGAAGAAGACACAGAAGATGATGACAACGAACGGCAGTTAATTAACATTTTCAAACTGTTCCCACCTTTACGCGCCGAATTGCATCATCTCCCGATCATCGTCCTGCGAGAGTGGTTGAAGTCGGCAGACGCGAGACC
>QHBL01000022.1 GCA_003244125.1 Chthoniobacterales bacterium | reverse complement strand
AAGTTGACCATCCAGAAATTCTATCGCGTCGCTGGCGGCTCGACCCAGCTCCACGGTGTCGCCTCCGACATCGTGCTGCCGTCCCTGACCGATCTTCCGGAATTCGGCGAAGGAGCGTTGAAGAATTGCCTGCCGTATGACGAGGTGCCGAAAGCTAAATACACGAAATGGAGCGAGCCGGTCTCGCTCTTCGTCGACGAGCTGAAGCGGCGATCGGGTGAGCGGGTGGGGAACGATCCCGAATTCCACTACGTCATGGAGGACATGGAGCGGCTGCGCCATCGTATAGATGGCAACCGGATTTCGCTTAACGAAGAGGTGCGCAAGAAGGAACTGACTGACGATAAAACGCGCAAGGAATTGCGCACGAAAGAGCGTCTCGCTCGCAACACCGAGGAGCCGCGCGTCTATCGCCTCACTCTCGACACCGTGGACAAGCCGAACCTCCAGCTCATCATGTATCCGGGGAAACTGGCCGAGGCGAAAAAGAACGGCTCAGCCAAGATTGCGCCCGAAGCGGCGGGTGATTCCGACAGCGACAACGATATCCTCGGCGCACCCGACGACGACACGAAAACGCCTGCCATCGATCCGGAGCGCGAGGAAGCGATCAACATCCTCGCCGATCTGGTGCGGCTCGAGCAGGGGCCAAAAACCGCAAGCGCCACCGCCGCTCACTGACGCGTTGTCGCTGCCATCCGTCCTCGGCGGCAGGGATGATGATGCCGCGCCTGTGGTGCCGAGTTGATTTTCGTTAGTCCGCCAGCTTAGCGGCCAGAGCTAACGACTTTCGGCATTTTCGGCCACGGCGATATAGTTCGCCGGCCAGGTAGATGTGACAGCCTCAGGCGAGAACGATGCCGAACGGCTCGCTACTCGTTGTTCCGCCAGCTCTATGGTTTGGCGGGGCACGCGCCGCAGGTCGCTGGTGAGACGAAGCTTTGAGAGTAGCCAGATGAGCCACTTGGTCGGGTCCCATTGGGCCGGCTTTACTCCGTTGCGATAGTCGTGCTGAAATTCGTGGTGATAATTATGGTAGCCTTCGCCGAAGGTAAAGAGAGCCATGAGGAAGGAATCGCGCGCGCTGCATCGGGTCGAGTAAGGCTGGCGGCCAATGGTGTGACAGGCAGAGTTGATAAAGAAGGTGCAATGTTGCAGGACGACTACTCGCGCCACTCCGGCGAGTAGGAAGGCGCCGAGGGCGCCGGCCCAGCCATTCCACCACGCGCCGAGGGCGGCGGGAAAGACAAAGCTCACGAGGACAGCAAGGAAGTGGACGTAGCGGTGCTGCCACATGATCAGCCGATCTTTCTTGAGATCAGCGACATTGTCGAAAGGCGGCTGGGGGAGAAGCTTGAAGAGCAGCCAGCCGATATGGGCGTGAAAAAAGCCTTTGGTGATGTCGTAGGGATCGTCCTCGTGATCGACGTGTTTGTGATGGCGGCGGTGTTCGCTCGCCCACATCAGGACGGAATTCTCGAAAGCGCCTGAGCCAAAAATAAGAACGAAGAGTTTGATAGGCCAACGGGCGCGAAAGGCCAGATGGGAAAACAGCCGGTGATAACCGAGCGTGATACTAAAGCCGGTGGCGAAGAGTAAGGCGAAGAAGAGAGCGATCTGAAACCAATCGATACCGAAGTGCCACAAGTAGAGAGGAACGGCGGTGAGGGTGAGTACGACGGTGCCGATGAGGAAGGAGCTGGTTTCCCAGTTCACGCGCTCAAATGGAATGCGCAGCGTCATAGCGGAAAAGAGAAGAAGCAGGAACCCGGCCGAGTCAGCGCGCCAGCACGACGTCCTTCTTCGTCCAGTTATGCACCTGCCGGCAATGCGGACAGGTGAGCTTGCCTGAACCGAGCCTGGTCGCAGGCCAGAGTTGTTCATCGATGGTCTTGCCGGTGGGCGCGAGCTTGGCCGTCGCGGGACAGCGCACGAGCAGCCGTTTGATGACTACTGCGCTGGTCGCTTTGCGCGCGCGCGGTTTATCGAAGTAGTAACGCATGGGTCAGAGGCGATAAACTATGCGCGCTTTGTCTGTATCGTAAGGCGACATCTCGAGCTTGACGCGATCGCCGATGGTGAGCCGGATAAAACGTTTGCGCATTTTTCCTGAGATATGAGCGAGAACGAGATGTTGATTCGCCAGAGCGACACGAAACATGGTACCAGGCAGCACCGTCATGATCGTTCCTTCCAGCGCGAGAGCTTTTTCTGATGGCATGAAATACAAGCAGCCGGCCTTGCGGGACCGGCTGCCATGATTGGTTACTACCGGCGCCGGCCTGTGTAGGAACGGTTACCGCCACCACCACCGCCACCGCCACCGCCGCCGCCGCCGCCATATGGCCGGGGCCGCTCTTCACGGGGACGCGCCTCGCTCACACTGAGCGCCCGCCCATTTAATTCTTTGCCGTTAGTGGCGTTCATCGCCGCCTCGGCCTGTGCTTTATCGTTCATGGTGATAAAAGCGAACCCGCGTGACTTGCCGGTCATGCGGTCGGTCATGAGGGCGACTTCGCCGACCTGGCCATGTTGTTCGAAAAGATCCTGAAGATCGTTCTCGGTCGTCTCAAAGGAGAGATTACCTACGTACAGTTTCATTGTGATTTGTTGGAGCAATCCTGCAGCTACAGAGCCGTTCCCGGGAATCGGGTTTCAAATCACCACTGAGCGAAGCTCACCTGACGATCTACCAAGCAACGAACAAAACAGATTCATCCAATGCGCCCACTTTCGCCGTTTTTGCCCGAAACACAATGCTTGTTTTGCAGCACACTGGCGCCTGGGTTGGAAATGGCATTGCTAACGAGTTGTGGCAAGGCGGCCGGCAGCGCATAGTTGGAGCGCGATGAAGGATTCTAT
>QHBL01000106.1:2769-5441 GCA_003244125.1 Chthoniobacterales bacterium | reverse complement strand
AGCGGAGTCGAGACATCTCTGACTATTTGGCTTTGCTCAACAAGCGAGAGATTCCTCCACTGCGCTTCGCGTCGGACCGACAGAGGCGATCAGTTCGCGAGGAGAAACTGCGCAATCTCCAGTGCCGCTGCCGGCCGGCTGATCTTCGCGATGTCCGCCGACCATTCCTGAAGCAGCTTGCCGCGGTCGCTGGTTGCATCGCTGACCGCGCGGATCACCTCGTCCTGCGAGAGCGAAACGCGTCCGCAATTTGTCTCCACCACCAGTTGCGCGTTGCCTTCTTCCTGGCCGGGCACGATCTGGTTAAGGATCATCGGACATTTCGCGGCGATCGCTTCCTGCACGGTCGCGCCCCCGGCCTTGCTGATGAGCAAATGATGTCGCGCGAGCAACTGCGGTAATTCGTTAGTCCATCCGACAATTTCAAATCGTCTTGCGCTGGCGGCGCATATCGATTCGATGGAACGCCGCAGCTTTTCGTCGTGACCAACCGTGACAGTGAGCTGCGTCTCGTTAGCTGCGGCCAGTCGTTGCACAAGAACTGGAGCGGCGGCGCGGCCGGAGTTGATCATGTATAAAACGCGCCAGGGCGGCTCCATCCTGCGATATTCGCCCAAAGCAGCGAACGCGGGCTGCACCGGAAAACCGAATGGGCGAATGTTCTCGCGTGCGATCCCGGCGCGCTCCAGCACCGCGGCGCTCTGCTCATTTGCCACCAGAAAACAATCCGCGGAGCAACGAAACCAGATGGCGTTGATGCTGATCGAATCCGTGATGCAGATGATGCGTTTGGGCTTTGTGCCGTTCGCCAGGCCGAGGATTTCATCGAGCAAATGCGCATAGGCTGGATAGACGGAAACGATCGCGTGCGGCCGGTCGCGCGCGATGCTTTGCGCGAGACGATAACGAACCGGCGCGAGCCAGCTGAGCGCGCGGCGAAATTCAGTCCGGCGATCGATGAGCGAATACAACCGCGACCAGATTTGCGGCGCGCGATTGATGAGCTGGAGATAGGCGCGGCAGGTCAGATCGTTGAGCGGCCCGAATGTCTCCGCGAACATGTCGCGCACCTGCACGCTCGTTTCCGGCGCGATCTGGAGCAGACCGTCGCGGATGCCGCGCGCGGCGGCGTTATGCCCTTCACCAAAACCGGCGGTGAGGATGAAAATTGTTTTCACATACTCGGGAGCCGATGCGCCGGAAGGTAATGGATAAATGCGCAGGGCAAAGTACACTTCCGGCTCGTGAAAACGCTGCGGCTCATCGGACGCACGACGCGCCGGCTGATTTGGGAAACAGCCATGGACAACACCACCGGCCTCGCGGCGCAAATGGCTTATCAACTCATCTTCGCGCTTGCGCCGGGCCTGCTTTTTCTCTGGCATCTGCTCGGCCTTTTCGGCACCGATCCCGCGAAGCTGCATCGCATGTTCGTCATCCTGAAAAATTTCATGCCGCCCGATGAAAAGGTGCAGGACATCCTCGATGCCGCGCTGGCCAACGTCGTCCTTACCGGCTCAGAACTCTTTTTCTCCAGCGTGGAAATCGCGCTCGGTATTTTCCTCGGCACCATGTTCATCGCCACCATCTCGCGCGCCCTTAGCCAGACGCACGGCGTGGTGGAGGACCGGCATTGGTGGTCGAAATACATCATCTCGTTTTTCCTGCTTTTCTGGTTTGGAATCACCATCCTGGTCTGCTTCAACGCCGTCGTCTTCGGTGAACGCCTCGCGGGCATAGCCGAAGTGAATTTTCAACTGCGCATTCCACTCCAGGAATGGGTCGCGGCGCTCAACATTCCCCTCACCGGGGTCGCCCTCGTCGGGCTCGCGCTCGCGCTCTACCTGCTCACGCCCGAAAATTATCTTACCATCCGCCAGGCATTACCCGGCGCGTTTCTCTTTGCCGTGGGCTGGCTGGTGGTAACGAAATTGTTCCAGCTCTACGTCAGCAAATACGATCGCTATAATCCGACGTATCTCGCCGTCGCCTCCATCGTCATGTTGCTGACGTGGATGTATCTCACCTGTCTCCTGCTGCTTCTCGGAGGAAAATTAAACGCGATTCTCCGGCGCGAACACGAGCGCGCGGTGGCCCGGACGCAAACCGCGCCCGTGCCCGCCCCTGCGGCCGCTTGAACGCGGCGTCGCTTTTGCGACGTTCGCGCCGGTGTGTCGTTGGCGCAGCGTTATTCTAGTCACGCTCCTCGCGGGCGTGTTGCCGCTGCTTTACGCGCAGGAAGAAGATCAGACCACGCCAAGACCGAAAACTTCAGCGACTCCGGAGAAATCGCCTTCGCCGAAAAAGAAAAGCTCGCCCAAACCGAGCGAGACGCCGGCTCATAAGAAAAAACAAGCCGACGACGAAGCGACGCCGGCAAAGAAAAAAAAGAGCAAAGCCTCGCCGGGCGCGAAGAAAAAATCCACGAAAGCGAAGAAGAGCGCGAAGAAGTCGCCCTCGCCCGCCAAATCACCCTCACCGAAGAAGTCCCCCAAGCCCGAAGCATCACCGGATCCATCGCCAACTCCGCGCAAATCAGCTACGCCGGCTGAAAAATCACCGGAGCCCTCGGCCGGATCCGCGGTCGCTGCGACACCGACTCCGGTGCGAGTGGCCAGTGCCATTCCCGCCACTGTCCCGCAGGTCAGCATCGAGAAATCGGGCTTCCTCGC
>QHBL01000106.1:229-2653 GCA_003244125.1 Chthoniobacterales bacterium | reverse complement strand
TATCTCTCGCGTTCAGTCCGGCGTGAGATCGACAACGCGCCGGTGATGCGCCGCCGGTGGCAATTCATCGTCGTGCATAACAGCGGCACACGACAGGGCAGCGCGCGCATCTTCGATTATTACCATCGCCACGTCCGCCGCATGCAAAACGGTCTCGCTTATCACTTCGTCATCGGCAACGGCACTTCCACCGGCGACGGCGAAATCGAAGTGGGCGACCGTTGGCGCCGTCAGATTAACGGCGGCCACGTGCACAGTGATTACCTGAACAACATCGCGCTCGGTATTTGCCTCGTGGGCGATTTTAATCGCGGCCAACCCACCCGCCGCCAACTCGAGGCCTGCGAAGAGTTGATCAACTACCTGCGCAAACGCTGCGGAAAAACCGCCAACGACCGCAACATCGCAGTCCGTCCACACCGGGAAGTGAATCCACCACGCTGGGCGACCGATTGTCCGGGCGACGATTTTCCCTATTCCTGGTTTCGGCGCTTCGAATAAAATTAAGCGTCGCCCTTGCCAGTCGCGCCAAGAGTATTTCCAGTTTTCCATTTGTCAGCGTGCGCTGGCGGCTTCAGTCTTAAACGATGAGCCCGAAGCTGTTGATTGAACCGGCGACTCAGCTCGCAATTTTTCTCAGCAACAAACCGGGCGCACTCGCGCGGGTATGCGAGGAACTGGCGGAAGCGGAAATTAATATCCACGCGCTGTCGGTTTCCGACACGGCCGATCACGCGGTGATTCGGATGGTAGTCGGTGATCCAACCAAAGCGCTCATGCTTCTCGGCGAGCGCGGCGTGCTCGCGCTGGAAAATGATGTGCTGATGATCGAGTCCGATAACGAGCCGGGAACCTTGGGGATGATCGCCGACCGGCTGGGCCAAGCGGAAGTGAACATCGAATACGCCTACCTGGCGACGGCCGTGAATTCGCAAAAAGGACTAATGATCTTGCGGCCGAGCGACGTTGAGAAAGCGCAACGCGTCTTGCGGGATCTGTAAATCTGGAGTGACGCCCGCTGTGGCGGCCCTATTTTAAACACGGACGGGACAGCGCCCGTCCCTCCAGTCTCTCAATGCACGTAAATCGCTGTCGCTCGCACGCGGTGATTCGTTAGCGGACCACCCAGGGTCGCGCCGCCGCCGCCAGCATAAATTCCGTGATCGCCTGCGCCTACACCAAAACCGCCGACTCCTATGGAAAGCCCGCCCGCGGGTTGGCTGTAAATTTGTTGCAGCAAAACTCCATTCGCGCCCACCGCCGCCGCCTTGCTCCGCAACCCGGCAATGGCATCATCCAGCGATGCGCGATCGGAAAAAATCCAGGTCGTGCCAGCCGAGGAATTAAGAAGGGCGATCCGTTCGAAGCGGCGCGGAGGAGTTTCGTAAATCCGGACCGCACCTGGGCTGATGGCGGGCCGGGCCGCGCCAACCATGATGGGGCGGTCGCTCGCGCAGGCCGGGACAAGGATGGCGGCAATCAGAACAGCAAAGAGGTTTTTCATTTCCATAAATAGATCGAATCGAAGCAGGCGATTGCGTTTGCGCGCGCGGCCTGAATTTTTTTGCGCAGCGCCAGACGCGCCGCTGTTGCGCATCGCTTGCGCGTAGTGAATAGGAACGCTCCCTCGGTTATGACGCCCGTTAAAATCTGGCTCGGCTATCCTTATCCGCTCGGCGCTACCTGGTTGCGCAACGGCGTCAATTTTGCAGTCTTTTCCGAACACGCCACTTCGATCGATCTTTGCCTCTTCGATTCGCTCGATGCGCGCCAGGAAAATATACGCATTCCGATGACGGAACAGACCGATCTCGTCTGGCACGTCTTTTTGCCGGACGCGCGTCCCGGACAACTCTACGGCTACCGCGTTTCCGGTCCGTATGCGCCGGAGCGCGGAATGCGTTTCAACAGTTCCAAACTTCTGCTCGATCCCTACGCCAAAGCGATCGCCGGAAGGGTGCAATGGGCGGACGAAATGTATGGCTACGTGGTCGGCGGCGAGGCGGAAGATCTGGCGCGCGATTTTCGCGATGACGCCTGGGGAATGCCGAAATCGATCGTGATCGATAACTCATTTGACTGGAGCGGCGACAAAAAATTGACCACCCCGCTGGCGGAGTCGGCTATCTACGAACTGCATGTGAAGGGATTCACGAAATTGTGTCCGCATTTGCCGGAGAATTTGCGCGGCACTTACGCCGGGCTCGGCAGTGAATGGACGATCGATTATTTGCAAAAACTGGGCGTGACGGCAGTGGAGCTCCTGCCAGTGCACGCCTACGTTAATGACAAGGCGTTAACGGATCGTGGACTGAGCAATTACTGGGGTTACAACTCGATCGGTTTTTTTGCGCCCGAAGCGGCCTACTCCAGCAGCGGCGACCTGGGCCAGCAGGTGAACGAATTCAAAACGATGGTGCGCAA
>QHBL01000106.1:0-141 GCA_003244125.1 Chthoniobacterales bacterium | reverse complement strand
GGCTTACTACCGGCTGATTCCGCAGGACCTGCGTTTCTATCGCGATTTTACCGGCACCGGTAACACCTTCAATCTTCTCAACACCCGCACTCTCCAGTTAGTCATGGATAGTCTGCGTTACTGGGTGCTGGAGATGCACGT
>QHBL01000021.1 GCA_003244125.1 Chthoniobacterales bacterium | reverse complement strand
AGCCGGCAGACGGATTCGAACCGACGACCTGCTGATTACAAATCAGCTGCTCTACCAACTGAGCTATGCCGGCTTTTCCCTCGGAGAATAGGCTGAAATGCGCGGCTGCCCAAGCTCTTTATACACCATGAACGGAGCTTAGCCGGAACTCCGACCGGATGAAATCGTCGACTGATGAGTGCTTCCGGCAAGCCGACATGGGAAATGACGGCAGTTCAGAATTTGGTCCGTTATCGACCGGCGGGAACATACTTTGCCCGCTTCAAGGTCAATGGAAGGCCGATCTTGAAAAGCCTGGAGACAACTGTCTTCTCCGTCGCCAAGCAGCGCCTGCCAGAAGTCATGCGGGATCATCGCGCGAAACTCGAATCGATAACCGCCGTTGCCATCGGCAAGATGACCGTCAGCGATGCTGTGCGGGCATATCAGGAGAAAGTGCACGCGAATGGATCGCTCAAGCCAAGATCGAAGGATTATTACGATGGCTTGATCGATTTCATCAATCGGTCGTGGCCGGCGCTTTTCATAACGGATGTGCGCAAAGTGAGCGAGCGCGATTGCCAGGAGTGGCTCGTTAGATTTCAAAGACATTACGCGCCCTCAGTCGTGAATAATGCCATCGGTACGCTGCGCGGCGTCTTCGCGGAAGCGGTAGATAGCGGTGCGCGCTTTGGAAATCCCGCGGCGAATCTTTCTCGAATGCGGATTCGGGCGAAGCAACTGGAGTTCCCATCGCGCGAAGAGTTCCTGAGGTTTGTCGAGGAAATCCGGACGGCCGGTGCGCGTCAGTCGAAAGATTGCGCGAACCTCGTGCGGTTCCTCGCTTATAGCGGCCTGCGCTTGGGCGAAGCGAGATTTGTCGCTTGGTCAGACGTGCTTTTCGATCGCCGCCAGCTTTGCGTTCGCGGACATCCCGTTACCGGAACGAAAGGCGGCGAATCGCGATATGTGCCGATGATTCCCGAGCTGGAAGCAATGCTAACCGAACTAAGGAAGGAACGTTCGATCGAGCCGGCAAGTGCGAGCGTTATGCGTGTTTTCGAGTGCCAGAACAGCATGACGCATGCGGCGACGAAAATTGGAATGAGGCGGATCACCCACCACGATTTGCGCCATCTGTTCGCCACGATTTGCATCGAGAGCGGCGTGGATATTCCCACCGTCTCGCGCTGGCTTGGTCATAAAGACGGCGGCGCGCTTTGCATGAAGACCTACGGACATCTCCGCCAGGATCACAGCCTTGCTCAAGCACAGCGTGTGAGCTTCGGCATGGCTTCCTAACGAATCAGTTTTTAAGAAGTCGCAACAGTTCGGCGCGAGGAACGAGCAGCTTTCCACGAAGCGCGCGACATGCGCGCAGTTTTCCGCGCTGAATAAGCCGATACACGCTGAAGTAATCTACCCCGAGAAGGTCGGCTGCCTCTTGCACGGAATAGGCGAGTCGCTCCTTTTCGGCGGCTGAAGATGGGATAGCGAGAGCGTTTAGCGTGTCCATGAAAGTGATGGCATCCTAGCGAGCGGAATCGCCACGTTCGCTCCCGCTTTGGAGCGAACACGTCGCGGTTATCGATGCCGGTAGGACTGAAAGAAGCGCACCTTTGAACGGCCAAAAAAGCGCCGTGCCACGGCGCGTCCTAACACGTATGCGCCGCCGAAGAACGCGACGAAGGCCAGGACGACAAAGATGGCGATATCTGCTCTCGGCGACGGAAAGGCCGAAGGTCCGCGCGCAATCTGCAGCGCTGTCACGATGACACCCATCAGTGGAAGCGCCGCGAGCATGAAGGCGCATCCCATGAGAGAACGTTCACCGCGAGTCGCACCGCGCACGATCTCTGCGCGCAGCCGGTGCAGACGCTCGCGGTTTCAGGCACGTGCGTTTGCAGTGCGGGCAGATAAGCGCCTTCACAGCGCACGATACCATCATCGCATGATTGTACGAGCGTTATCTAATTACTCTTCGGTCTCTTCGATTCGGACTTCGAGGATTACGCCATCGTCGCCGGTTTCAAAAGCAAGATAGCGTTCTGGAATTGGGCGCACCCATTTCACGGCGAACTCCTGAAGCGCGAAGAATAGTGAGCGCAGGTTATTTCCAATGATTTGGATGTCGTGCGAAGAGAACGTTAAGCGCAGTGTTTCGGCCTTTTCGTCGCAAATAAGCGACGCGGTCGCCAAGTGTTGATACGGAAACAAGCGCATGCCATTGCCGCGAGTCTCGACGCGCAGGCATGGGCAAGGCGCTTCACGCTGCCAGCACGCGGGTGCGGGTTGAGCGGGTTGTCTGCGAGCTTCTGATTTCATGTTGTCGATTCAAATCGATGCCAAGGAATTGATTGCTCCAGGAACGCATCGCCATGAAGCAAATCCGGCGCGCGAATTCACGACCGCGCCCGATCGAGCGAGGGATTTTGTATCGCAGACGCCAACCGCGCTTCTCTTGCGGGACCAAATCAAGCGCGAGCTCACGCTCGCCGCTTCGCATGATGGCATGACGCAGTTGTTCTTTGTCGGGTGTGAAAATTCTTACGCTCTTTCGGCCACGCGAAATCGTGACGTACCACTGCTGCGCGTTGGATGCAGTGCGGACAGCGGAATCGGAAAACAAGACGTGATCCACGGTCTTGCCCTGCGAGCCGTACGACGTGACCGCGTATCCCCGTTGAAACTGCCGATAGTGCGGCGGCAGGACGCGACCGTCCTTCAGTCGAATCGCGCCGCTCGCCAAAACCTTCGCGACCTTAATCGAACTCGCGGAAAGATTAGGACCAAACTGTCGTTTGCACGGAATTGATCCTTGGACAGGCGCCCTGGCGCGGGCGCAGATTACTTCGTGGGGCGTAAGCAATGTCACTTTGCATGAAGGAAGCGCTGTGGCGGTGCCTTTCGCCGACAGCGCATTTGACCTTATTGTTTCAAATCTGGGCCTCAATAACTTTGAAGATGCCGCCACAGCAATTGGAGAGTGCCGGCGGGTAGCCAGGAAAGGCGCGACTTTAGCCTTGAGCACAAATCTCCGGGGACACATGGAGGAATTCTACGCTGTCTTCGCTGATGTTATTAGCGATGATGATGAGGCGACGCAGAGACTTAAGGCTCCCATCGAACATCGCGCGACGACGGAAAGCGTCCTTCATCTACTAGAAGCTGGAGGTTTTTCTATTCGACGTGTCGTAGAAAGGAAAGCCTCGATGCGCTTTCGGAGTGGAATGGCGCTCCTCAATTATCACTTCGTTAAGCTAGGCTTTCTCGATGGCTGGAGAGAGGTGGCCGGCGACAATCAGAAACAATTCCTCATCACGCTACTCCGTCGCCTGGATGAACTGGCAGAGCGAGAGGGCGAACTACGCCTTACAATTCCGATGGCGTACGTTGAAGCTGTCGCCAGTTGAGACTTCCGAAGTATTTCCTGATATGGCGCCGAAGTTTGTTTCGCTGAACGACAAGGTTTACGAGTATATCGTGCGGTCTCGCTCCCGAACGGACGATCCGCTTTTGAGCCAGTTGCGCAGCGAGACCGAAGCGCGTGGCAACATTGCTCGCATGCTGATTAGCCGCGAACAGGGCGACTTTCTAACGATCCTGACCAAGGCGCTGAATGTTCGAACGGCAGTCGAAGTAGGAACTTTCACTGGTTATAGTTCTATCTGCATTGGTCGGGGACTATCAGCGGGTGGCCGACTGACTTGCTTTGAAATCAATGAGGAGTGGGCGGCGATCGCGCAGCAATACTGGACGAAGGCAGCGCTTAGAGATCGCCTAGAGCTACAACTAGGAAACGCTGCTCAGAAATTAACTGAATGGCAGCCATCAGAACCGTTGGATTTTGCGTTCATTGATGCCGACAAAACCGGCTACGATACCTACTTCGAAATCCTATTGCCCAAGATGAAGACCAACGGAGTGTTCATCTTTGACAATATGCTCTGGGGCGGACGCATTGTCGAACAACCGCTGACCGACGCTGATGCTATTGCTCTCGACAATTTGAACCGCAAACTCGCAAACGACCCGAGGGTCGAGTCAGTCTTGTTACCGATCGCGGACGGACTTCAGATCGTTCGCAAGAAGTGACTGTTGTCCATGAACCCGGACGAAGGTTGTCATATTTACGGGACGATTTGCGAACGAGCAATCCTGGACTGGAAAAGATCCGCAAACTTTTATTTCGGAAATGCTTCACAGTGGGCGGGTCGCGAACGCATGTTTATAGGTGCTGCTGGGACACGCGGGCAACGCACTGAAGCGTTGCCCGCGCCCCATTGCGTTAGTGATTCGGTGTCTTCGCGCAGCAACCTCCACAGCATCCAGCTGTGTTCGGCTGAGCCGGCTTTTCTTTTGCGGGCTTGGCGCCTGGCTTTGCAGCCGCAGTTGCTCCCATCGCGAGCAAGCTCAGAGCCATTGTAGTTAATGCAAACTTCTTCATGTTTCGTCTCACCCCCTTGTTATTAGCGCTTTCAAAAAAATGCCTTATTGCTTGGTTGCTTGAATGATCGCGGACGCGACGTAATCCTCCAGGTTCAAACCCGGCGCCCAATCCTTGATGAATTCGCGACTTTCTGTCTTCGGAGTGATCCGGATGTCATAGAATCCGCATTCTTTGAGGATAGCGTCGAGATCGCTCAGTAAGGTTGCACCGGCGAGACATCCCGTGTGCAATGCCAAGTCGTTTTTGATTTCCTCGGGAAGTGGGACTGGAGTCACGACATCCGAGATCGCCAATCGTCCTCCAGCTCTAAGAACGCGATAGGCCTCCCGAAACACGCGTGGTTTATCGGGCGAGAGGTTGATGACGCAGTTGCTGATGATCACATCAACTGAGGAGTCGGCGACGGGCAATTGCTCGATTTCGCCGAGCCGGAAATCGACGTTCCCAACGTTTACTTTCGCGGCATTGCGCCATGCCCTGGCCACCATGTCGAGCGTCATGTCCACACCGATGACATAGCCGCTGAGACCCACTTCACGCGCCGCGAGAAAGCAATCGAAACCCGCACCGCTTCCCAAATCCAAAACAGTCTCGCCTTCTTTCAGCGCCGCGACTGATAAAGGAGTTCCGCATCCTAAGCCCAGGTCTGCGCCATCAGGAACTGCCGCTATCTCGTCGGCAGAGTATCCGAGTAGTGTGGCTGACTCGCCATTAGTCCCGCAGCAGGAATTGCCATCGCCACAGCATGGGCCAGAACTTACGGCGCGCTCTCGTGCAATCGCCCCGTAACGCGTACGCACAGCTGCGCGCAACTCTTCGGATTTGGATGAAATTTCAGCAGGCATGATTCAAGAACAATCTCGTAGTTTGGTGGAACCATCCGAACAGCACGCGCGTGGCCAGTAGTCCAGGACCTTGCCGGCTGCGGTGACTTCGAAATGGCAGCACTCCAGCAGGAGTTTCTTTAAGAGGGCTCGTCCACGTCTCACGCGCGATTTCAGGGCAGTCAATGAGACATGCAGTTCTTTGGCTGCCTCTGCTTGCGACATTTCATTCAGCTCAACTGAGCGAAGCGCGTCCGCGTATATTTTCGGCAGCTCATCAATCATCACGCGCAGACAAGGGGCGAGCTTCTCCTGAATTTGTCTTCCCCAATCCGCTGGATCATCCGGCAGCCACTCGTGCAGTTCTTGAGTTTTCCCTTTCGCCTGCACGCGGTGATGGTCAATCAGCACGTTTCGCGTTATCCGAAACATCCAGGCCCGCAGATTACCGATTTGTTTCAGCTCGGCGCCACTTCGCTGGACGCGAAGGAAAACGTCCTGCAGCAGGTCGTCTGCGATCGGTCGCGAAGACACTCGGGCTGTAATGAAACCCAGCAACTCTGAACGCAAGTTGCCCCAGGCGTGTTCTATGCCCGGCGAATTACCGGCAAGACTTTGTTTCAACAACGACACCTC
>QHBL01000419.1 GCA_003244125.1 Chthoniobacterales bacterium | reverse complement strand
GGAACGCCTTCGTGGTAGGCGGTGGCTTCGTCATCCACCAGCGTGCGCTTGGTCGGGTCCGCTACAGCTACGACCACACGGCCGGGTCGCTTGCCATCGGGTGTGCCGGCGACGTAGTGGGTCGCCTCCGCTTTGGCAAAGTCCGGGATCGGCTCAACCGTGACCGGCGCCTTTGGCAACAGCCCAAACAACTCCGGAAGTTTCGGCTGCATTTGGTCGATGTATTTCCTGAAGTCGTCAACGATCTGTTGTTCGCTCGTCGGCTTCCACTTCGAATCGTTGTTGATCGCCTCCCGGAAGCTGGCGAGATCCTTCTTACCTTGCGCCTGGGCCAGCTTCGTCATCTCACTGGTGATGCGCTCCACTTCCTTCAGCCCGATCTCGTGTACTTCTGCGGGCGTGATCTCCATCGTAGTCATCATCTTCACCGCTTCCGCATAGCGCCGCTTGCCGTCCGGCAGGGTTTCAACCGAGATTTCGGGGCGTCCTTTGCTGGCGTAATCGGTCCGCAGAAACTCGGCGAACTTCCGGTAGGCAGGTAAGACATCCTCATTGATTGCCTTCTTCATCTCGTCGGTCAGGCGCTTCTTGTCCGCGTCCGAAAAATCCGCGGGAAACTTCCCCGCGGGTAGCATGAATGGGTTGGCCGCGATAACGCCGTCGCATTGTCCGGGCAACTTCTCGAGCACGAGCGTGGGCGGCATTAGCCCGTCCTTCTCGCCCTGCCGCATTACCTCGGTCGTTTGATCGAGCACGCGCGGGATTTGGTGCAGCCGGGAAATGTAATCCTGGTAGTGCGGCACGGAATCGAAGGGGACAGCGAGTGGAAGATCGGCCAGCCGCGTATGAACACCATTCTGCTGGTTCACGGGCATCTCGTAATTCTTCAGGCTGTAGTTCACGTCGTCCCGCTCCAATTGCCGCTCCATCACTCGATGGCTGAGCAGATCCTTGTCGTTCATCCCATCGGTCGGGATCTCTTTCAGTCGCTTGAGGAAATCATCACCTTCCGCGTGCTGGCGCGCGATCTCCTCGAGCGAATACTGTCCCAGGAGCGCGTTATAACGGTAGTCGCCATAAGAGGTGGCCCGCTCGGGCGAGTTCTTCAGGCCCGCCTGATAAAACTCTTCGAACAACGCGTTCTGCTTCGCCACTCGATCGGTCACAGGCGCCATCTGCGCGAGGGTGGGGCATGCCAGCGCGAGGAGAAACAGAAAACAAATGTGGCGCATACGCCAGAAGCTAGCAGAGCGCGTCCGCGACCGCACGGATTTAGCCACAGACGAACGCGGATTCGCACAAATCCGGACGAATTCAGATATTCTGTGTAGCTACAGTGAGATCGCGCCGGTGAGGCCGTCAACTTGGACTTTGGTGGCCGTTTTTGCGCGGGGTTTGATGAATTCGACAGCGAAGTAGGAGTGGTCCTTGCCATGGCGGAGCTCGCACTTGTTGATCTGAGAACCGGGGAACCGCTTGAGCACGAGGTGTTGCGCTTCGGCTTTGGTGATCTTGCCCGCCTTCAGGCGGGCGTTTTCGCGCGGGGTTCCTGCCGCAAACGAAACTGAAGGCGAGGCGCAAAGAAGGATGAGGAGGGCCAAGTAGGTGAGAGATCGTTTCATAGGTGAAGATTAACGACGCCTGGCGAATTTGGAAAGAATCGTCGCGGCCGCGGCTCCTGATTGTTGCAGAAACCGTGATGGTTGCTCTCCTGCGCCCGCGAAGTGGCCCCACCGGCAAGACGATCGGTGTGGTGAAGTCGCTTTCTGCAATTGCGACCCACAGGACTGAATTTTGGAAGCCAGAAAGCCAGCAGATAATTAGAAGTCAAACTAAAACGGGGAAGCTACCGGTGTTCCATTCCTTCTCCTGGATTGGGGCGGGTTTTACTTGCCGTTTCCGTCGTTCGGCAGATAGCACCGCTATCAAATGCGAGGACTTCGCTGGATCAGTATTGCGGTTCTAAGCTCGCTCTCTGCTGCCCTCGTTTTGTTTGCGCTCGAGGGGTGCGGAAAGCTGGATAGCTCTCATCAAGCCGGAAAGCTGGCGCCTTGCCGGCTGCCGGGGATTGATGAGGAACTGCTTTGCGGTAAGCTCGCGGTTTTTGAGAACCGGCAGAGCCGCACCGGCCGCACGATCGACTTGAATGTGGTGGTACTTCCCGCACTTGAACCTAACGAGAAGCAGGAGCCGTTATTTGATCTCGCGGGCGGGCCCGGGGCGGCTTCGACGGATGGCGCGTTCTTCTATGCGAAGGAAGGGAAGGAGTATCGGCGTCATCGCGATGTGGTTCTGATCGATCAACGAGGCACCGGCAAATCGAATGGGCTGAAACCTGAGCCGCATAAGAAAACGCCGCAGGATTATCTCACGGAGATGTATCCGGTCGATTACGTGAAACGCTTGCGGCGAAGGCTCGCGCCTCGCGCCGATCTCACGCAATACACCACCTCCATTGCGATGGATGACCTGGATGATGTGCGAAGCTGGCTAAAAGATTGATCCGCTCGTAGCCTAGCCAGCTTCGCACATCATCCAG
>QHBL01000377.1 GCA_003244125.1 Chthoniobacterales bacterium | reverse complement strand
GTGAGTCCCCAGACCGCGATTTTCTTTTCCCGCAGCACCCACAGCGTGTCGCGAATTACCTTCAGGAATCGGTCCTTTTGCGCCGCATTGATACGCTGCACTTCTTTCAACAATGTAAACGGCACCCCGAGGTGTTCGCTGATGGTGATGAAAGCGGCGATGTCTTTCGGAAAACAGGAGCCGCCGTAGCCGATGCCGGCGTTGAGAAAATTGCGGCCGATGCGCCGATCCATCCCGATGCCATCCGCCACTTTCTCGATATCAGCGCCGCTCGCTTCGCAAATGGCGGAAACAGCATTGATGTAGGAAATCTTGAGCGCGAGAAACGAGTTAGCCGCGTGTTTGATCAGCTCGGCGCTGTTCACGTCAGTGACGAGAATGGGCGCCATGAACGGCTCGTAAACTTTCTTCATCAAATCGACCGCATGCTCGCTCTGCGCGCCGATGACGATGCGGTCGGGGTTCATCAGATCGCTGACCGCGCAGCCTTCGCGCAGAAATTCCGGGTTGCTAACGACGTCGAACTTGGCGCCGCGGCGATTGTAGCGCCGGATCGATTCGGCCACTTTCTCGCCCGTCTTCACCGGCACGGTGCTCTTGTCCACGATGACGCGGTAATCAGTGAGAACGCCGGCGATCTCGCGCGCAAC
Organism: Chthoniobacterales bacterium; assembly: GCA_003244125.1. The sequence continues at coordinate 2,789 of QHBL01000377.1, read as the reverse complement.
CTTTTCGATGAAACTCAAGTCGACGCTGCCATCAGCCTGCGGCGGAGTGGGCACCGCGATGAAGATGATCTGCGAATTCTCCACCCCTTCCTTGATGCTGCCGGTGAAGCGGAGCCGTTGCGCCGCGACGTTGCGATGGATCAATTCTTCCAGCCCCGGTTCGTAGATCGGCACCTTGCCTGCGCGCAGCATCTCGATTTTGCGCGGATCGTTATCGACGCAAACGACATTGTGACCGACTTCGGCGAAACACGCGCCGGTGACGAGGCCGACATAACCGGAGCCGACGATTGCTAAGTCCATAAGGTAGGAAAACCGGACAGGATTAACAGGATTATGCTGGATGAAAAGAAGAGAAGGGTCTCGTTAGAATCGGGCCGAATCCTGTCTAGCTGAAATCATTCCCCCGCGCTGCCGGGGTCAAAATTTAGATCAAAGCCAAACCGCGGAAATGCCTTCAAGGTAAACGTCAGAAGCACGCCGTATTCCTTCACGCCGGCGTTATCGCGAATGACCGCGCCGAGCGATGCCACCCAGCTGGAGAGATCGCGATAGACCGCGTAACGCTGCTGTTCGAGAATGCCGGTCGCGCCTTCGTACTGCTCCTGCACCGCCACGCCCCAGTTATCATTGACGCGATAGTAGCCGCCGACGACGAACAGGCTGCTGTCCTGGAACGAAGGATTGTCGTTCAAATAGCGATGGGCAAAGTTCAATTGCAGATTCGAGATCGGCTGGAACGCGATCGTCGTATTCACTTCGCTGAAGCCCTTGTCGAAAACCGGCACCTGGGAGTCAACCACGAGTGAAGCCCACGGCACCGGCGTAAAGCGCAGTTTGGTGAAGAGATTCGAGTAGGGCGTGCGGTCGTAGGGATTGTCGAAGTTCACGTCGAAGTAGTTCTCAACCTCGAGCCAGGTCATGTTAGTGTCGTCCCGGCGTGTCTCGAGACGGTTACGGACTCCGAGCCGCCACACCGTCCAGCGATCGATTGAGTCGATGGAAGTGAACTCGGGAAAGTCGATCGCGCGCAATTTCGTCGAAGGCTGGTAACGGTCGAACTGAAGAATCTCCGCCGGATTAGCTCCGCCATTGGAGACCCAGGAAAAATTCGTGAATGGCTGGATGACATGGCGCAAACCATCGAGACCGAAGGCGCGGCTCTGCGCGTCTTCCCATGCGCGCGAAATTTTGAAGGAGGCTTCGACACCGGCGTTAACGACGGTGCGCGTCTTGTCGCCATCGAGATAAAGCGGCGTGTTGTCCGGCACGAGGAAGTTCGGTGTAAACGGGTCGTTGCTCGGCGTGAACATCGTCCTGCCGAGATCGCGCGTTTGCGTGTAGTAAGTCGCGCGGAAACCGGCGCGCGGCACGATGCTGAGCCAGCCGAAGTAGGTATTCGGGTAGAGGAATTGATGGAACGTATCGAGCCGCCACGACTCGTAGTCGGCCAGTCCCGAGCCGCTGGGGAAATTGCGGATGAGATCGGCCGCGCCGGTTTCGCCTTCGTAGAAAATGGGACCGCCCAGGATCGGCGTGCGTTTAACATCGAGGACGATTTCCGGCAACCGCTCCGTTTGCTCGAAGAACGCGTTGGCCTGAAAACGTGCGATGCCGGTGAGGGTGTAAATTGGGCTGGTTTTGGTCAGCGCGACCACGTTGTCCGGATTCGGATTGAGCCGGAATTCACTCTGGTAAAAATCCTGGAGCACGTATGCGTCGCTCAGCTTGGTGACGTCGACGATGCCGTAGATGTCGCTGGTGAATTCCGTCTTGTCCTGGAGACTGACGCGATAGCGGCTGGTGCCGACGGCGCCGCGTGGCAGCGTGGTGCGATTCAGCTCCGGATTTTGGTCCTCGATGAAGTAAGTGGTGAGCCGGGCAAAACTGGTCTTGTCCACGCCGTAGTTGATCTCGGATTCAAAGCCTATGGCGGCGCCGCGCCGCAACCGGTAATCGAGCCGCACGCGCCCTTTGATATCGTCAGCGATGGGGAACGAAACCGCGGTCAGGATCGAGGGGCCCCACGAGCTTAGATACGCGGGCGAGATGCTGAAGCTAAAGGCGTCGTTGAGTGATTGGTAAACATAAGGCCACCAGAACACCGGCACCTTGCCGATGTAAAAGGTGACATCCTGAAAAATGACGCGGTCGTTTTCGTAGACGCGCACCTTGCGTGCGTGCATGTGGAAATCGGGATCGGTCGAGTCATCGGTGGTGAAGTTGCCGTTGTGGATTTCGTAATGGCCGTCGGTGAATGCCTGCAATGTTTCGCCGCTAACGAGGTATGGATCGGAAGAGGTGCGCAGCGTTTCGGTTTGAATCTCTTTCGTGTCGACGTTGTAGGTGCCGCGCTCGGCGATGTAGAGTTTGCCCTCGCGATAAATGCGCACGTGGCCTTCGGCCGAGACCTCGTGCTTTTGCGAATCGTAGCGCGCCGAATCGGCATAAATATCCGTGTCGCCGAAGTGGACCGCGACGTCGCCGTGAGCGATGGCGACGCCATTTTCATAGCGCGTTTCGCCGGTGGAGGTGATCTCGATCGGCTGATTTTGCGGCGTTTCGACGCCGGCGGCATCGATTCCACGCGCGACAGCAAAAAGGAGGAAAAAGACCGTCGCTGCCCGCATTCGCATCGCGCGCCCGAAGAGTATCGCAGGGCGAACGTGTTGCAAAGGGAAATGGCCGCGCGCTTACAACGCCAGTGTCAGACCGCCGAGCTGCTGGTTTAATCCACAGCTCAGCACGAGAGCGCGCTCGCGACGGATAGTACCGCATCCGGGTAACTC
>QHBL01000138.1 GCA_003244125.1 Chthoniobacterales bacterium | reverse complement strand
GCCAGCGGCATGAGCGCGTCCATGAACCCTGGATGCGTTTCGCCCCAGAGCCAGGTGTGCATTCCGCCCATGGATGTGCCCATGACCAAACGCGCGTGGTTCACACCGAGGCCATCGGTGAGTAAACGATACTGCGCTTCGACCATTTCGCGATACCCGTAGCGCGGGAACTTCGCGTGCATCCCGTCACTCGGCTTGCTCGACTTGCCGTGCCCGATCCCATCCGGCAAGACGATGAAAAACTTCGTTGCGTCGAGCGGCTGATCTTTCCCAAAAAGTTCGCCGGCGAACTCGGGCCGGATGAATTGCGCGCCGCTGCCGGTGGTACCGTGCATGATGAGAACGGCGTTGGCCGTTTTTCCCTGCGCGTCTTTTTGCGCGGCGCCGATGGTGCGGTAATGAATGCGCAGCTCCGGCGAGCCTTCGCCATCGGCGAACTTGAAATCGCGAATGGTGTAATCGTTTTCCGTCGGCGCAGGATACTCCGCGGCGAAGACCGTCCTCGCAAAGATAAGGCAGATAAGAAGGCGTCTCATAGATTTAGCATTAGCAGATGAACGGGAGCGGGATCGAAGTTAATCCCCTCAATCTTCGTAATCATGTTAATCCTGTCGAAGAGAATGCAATGGTTGGTATGCCTGATGGTGCCGCTTCTCGCCTCAGCCGCGGACGCGCCGGATTTCGATGCAAAGGCGGCGGAACGTTTCGCCGGGCTCGCCCTCGCTTGCGTGGCGAAAGAGTATCCGAACCATATCAGCCACGTAATGAACAGCGACGCGGACGTGGCGCCGCCGCGGAAATTGACCCCATGCTTCTACGGCTGTTACGATTGGCACTCGTCGGTGCACGGGCATTGGCTGCTGGCGCGACTGGCGCGCACTTTCCCAGCTGCGCCGTTTGCGGAGCCCGCGCGGGAGGCGTTGCGCAAAAGTCTGACTGCGGAAAATCTGAAACTGGAAGCGGCTTATCTGAATGGAACGGGTCGGAGCAGTTTCGAGCGGCCGTATGGCTTGGCGTGGCTGTTGCAGTTGAGTGTGGAATTACGCGAGTGGGATGATTCGGCGGCGGGCGAGATGGCAGCGAATCTGAAGCCGCTGGAAGACGCTGCGGTGGAGCGTCTGCAAACGTGGTTGCCGAAACTGTCGCACCCGGTGCGAATCGGTGAGCACGATCAGACGGCGTTCTCGCTCGGGCTCATGCTGGATTATGCGCGCGCGGTTGGGAACGAGAAGTTCGCCAAGCTCATCGAGGGGAGAGCGAAGAAGTTCTTTCTCGAAGATCGAGATGCGCCGCTCGCTTACGAGCCTTCGGGTGAAGATTTTCTTTCTCCAGTCCTGGGTGAAGCGGATGTGATGCGGCGCGTTCTTGCGCCGGCGGAGTTCGCGAAATGGCTGAATAATTTTCTGCCGCAGATTCCAAAAGATGGGAACGCGGCCTGGTTGCCAGTCGCGGTCTCGCCTGATCCGAGCGATCCCAAGCTGGCGCATCTCGATGGCTTGAATCTGAGCCGCGCCTGGATGCTGGAGGGAATTTTGTCAGCGCTGCGGGCGGATGATCCGCGACGGCCGGCGCTGACTGCCGCGGCGGAAGCGCACCGGCGGGCGGGTCTGGCGGCGGTCACGGGCGAGCATTATGAGGGCGGGCATTGGCTGGGCAGCTTCGCCGTGTACCTGGCGACGAAGCGAGGGATTCGGAACACAGGCTTGTAGCCTGTGTTCCTATACGGCTGCATGTCACCGGCGCGCGATAAATATTATGCGAAGCTGGAACATGGAAGACGAAGCGCCGAAGAGCTGGCCGAATGATATGCCGCCTTGTCAATGGGCGGAGATTCTCGAGTTCATGAGCCCGGCCACGCGCCGGAAGTTTTTGAAACAGATCGCGGGAACGAGCGCGGCGCTCGCGCTTGGGCCAAGGCTGAATCTGCTCGCGCAAACTGCGAACGGGCCCAGACCGGCCGCCGCCGAACGAGATAAAGTCCGTCGCGATCAAGCTAAAGATCAATGGAACGGAGCACGCGCTCGAACTCGATCCGCGGGTGTCGCTCCTCGATTTGTTGCGCGAACACCTTCAGCTCACCGGCTCCAAGAAAGGTTGCGATCACGGGCAATGCGGCGCGTGCACGGTTCTGGTGAATGGGCGGAGGATCAATTCGTGCCTGAGCCTCGCGGTCGTGAACGACGGCGCGGAGATCACCACCATCGAAGGTCTGGCCGACGGCGAGCAGTTGCACCCAATGCAGGCCGCATTCATCGAGCATGACGGTTTTCAGTGCGGCTACTGCACGCCCGGGCAGATTTGTTCCGCGGTCGCATGCGTCAAGGAAGGTCACGCGAAAAGCGACGATGAAATTCGTGAGTGGATGAGCGGCAACCTTTGCCGCTGCGGCGCCTACCCGAACATCGTCGATGCGATTAAAGAGGCCGCCACTCAGGCAGCCTGAAGAAAAGATGAGCCACGGATTAACACGGATGAAACACGGATTCAGAAATTCTTTATCCGTGAAAATCCGTGTTCATCCGTGGCTAAGAAATTCTGACGCGATCTGAATGAATCCGTTCACCTACACACGCGCAGCCGATCCGCATGAGGCACTCAGTGGCTTGGCGGGAAATGCGCAGGCCAAATTTCTCGGCGGCGGAACAAATCTGGTCGATTTGATGAAGATGGGCGTGGAAACGCCTAACAAGTTAATCGATATCAACCGGCTGCCGCTGGCGCAGATCGAAGAGCTGCCGAATGGCGGCGGCGTGCGCATCGGCGCGCTCGTGCGCAATTCCGATCTGGCGGAGCATCCGCTCATCGTGCAGCGTTATCCGGTGTTAAGCCAGGCGTTGCTGGCGGGCGCGAGTCCGCAGTTGCGCAATCTCGCCACCACGGGCGGCAATCTTTTGCAACGCACGCGTTGCTATTACTTTTACGATCCGGCTTTCGCGCAATGCAATAAACGCAATCCCGGCAGCGGTTGCGGCGCTCTCAATGGCTACAATCGCATTCACGCCATTCTCGGCCAGAGCGAGCAATGCATCGCGACAAATCCGAGCGACATGAACGTGGCGCTGGCCGCGCTCGATGCTGTGGTGCAGGTGCAAAGTCCGAACGGGACGCGCGCAATTCCGTTCGCAGATTTCCATCGTTTGCCGGGAACAACGCCGAATATCGAGACGAACTTGCGCGGGGACGAGCTGATCACTTCTGTTGATTTACCGGCAATGCCGGTCGCGGCGCGCTCGCATTATCTAAAGGTTCGGGATCGGGCGAGCTACGCATTTGCGCTCGTGAGCGTGGCGGCCGCGCTCGAGCTGGAGAACGGGAGCATTAAGACGGCGCGTGTGGCGCTCGGCGGCGTGGGCGCACAAACCATGGCGAGCGCAGAAGGCGGAAGCCGCGCTCGCTGGAAAAAAAGCCGACGAACAGACATTTCGCGCCGCTGCCGAAGCCGAGCTGGCGCCGGCAAAGGCCTACAAATATAACGAGTTCAAAATCGAGCTGGCGAAACGCGTCATCGTGCGTGCGCTCAGCACGGTGGCGGCCATGACATAATGCGCGCGACATCCGTCATCCGGGTAGCGCACGCGTCCCGCGTGCTGGCGATGGCGTCTCGCCATCGCGGACTTTCTTTTGAGCTTTCGCCTTGGCAGTCGATGAACCTCTTAAGAAAAGATTCTTTCGGCGCGACGCCGAAACCAGCACGCGGGACGCGTGCGCTACCCGGAGGCGCCGCGTTTACGGTTCCCGCGGAAACGGTGCGTTATGCCTAAGAATAACATTCTCGGACCAGCTCGTAATCGCGTGGACGGCCGCGCCAAAGTTACCGGCGCCGCGAAGTACGCGGTGGAATTTCAGGTGCCGAAGTGCGCTTATGCCTGGCCGGTGGAGAGCACGATCGCGAA
>QHBL01000112.1 GCA_003244125.1 Chthoniobacterales bacterium | reverse complement strand
CGCGTCGTTCGTGTGCAGTGTGCTGAAGACGAGGTGACCGGTCATGGCTGCGCGAATAGAGATATCCGCCGTCTCGATATCGCGAATCTCGCCCACCATCACCACGTTCGGATCCTGCCGCAGGATGTGCCGCAAACCCTTGGCAAAGGTCAGGTCGATTTCCGGTTTTACATCGATCTGCGAAACTCCAGGCAAACGATATTCGACCGGCTCCTCGATGGTGATGATGCGGCGCTGCACCGAGTTCATGCTGGAGAGAAAGCAATAAAGCGAAGTGGACTTGCCGCAGCCGGTGGGACCAGTGACGAGGATGATGCCGTTGGGTTGCGCGAGAAGATTGCGCACGATCTCCTGCTGTCTCTCGCTCAGGTCGAGCCGGTCGAAGCCGAACTGCTGCTCGGTGCGACTGAGCAAACGCAGGGAGATGGATTCGCCGTTTACAGTCGGGATGGTGGAAACGCGGACGTCGATTTCCTGATTGTGGGCGTGCAATTGAATGCGCCCATCCTGCGGCAGGCGCCGCTCGGCGATGTCCATGTGCGCCATCACTTTCAGGCGCGAGATAATGGCCGATTGCAAGACTTTGAGCTGCGGCGGCACCGCCACTTCGTGCAGGATGCCATCGATGCGGTAACGGATGCGCAGATCGTTCTCGAGCGGCTCGACGTGGATGTCGGTCGCTCGCTCGATGATGGCTTCGCGGATGATCTGGTTGACGAATTTGACTACCGACGCTTCGGGATCATCCGCGTTAAGGTCGGTGCTCGTCTCCGATTCCATCAGCGGCTCGAAAGCGCGGTTGGTTTTGAGAATTTCGTCGAAGGTTTCCGCGCCCACTCCGTAAAGCGCCTTCATCGCGCGAAGCAGTTGCGCGCGTGGCACCAGCACCCATTCGGCTGGCTTTTTCAGCAGCTGGCCGACGAGCTGGCGGCCAGCCGAGTTAAAAAGATCGTAGGTCGCGAGTGTGACCGATTTGTCCGTCTGCGCGATGGGCAAAATGTGATGTTGAAAAACGAAACGCGAGGGCAGGATTGAGAGCGTCTGCCGGTCGATTGTTTTGGCATCGAGCGGACGAAAGGGCACGCGGAAGAATTTGCTGATGGCGGCGAGAAAGCGCTGCTCATCGACTTTGCCGGAATCAAGGACCTGCGTCGTCCACGAGCCGCCGTTAAGATTTTGCGCCAGCTGCAACGCTTCCTCACGCGACGCGATCCCGCCTTCGAGCAGCAGGTTAATCAGCTTCTCGCTCGCGGACTTGCGGTGATGTCCGTTCGATGGATTGGCGGGCGGAGCTCCTGCGACGCCGGTGTTGCTCGATGACGACGTCTCAGCCGCTGGTGGGCTCGCAGGAACGCGCCCATCCGTCGAGCCGGGCGCGCCGTTGCCAGCACGCCCGTTTGCCCTTCCCGGCAACGTGATATCCCGCCCCTGCTCCATACTTGCTACGGTAAATGAAGCGCCCGCCGTACCGGACTAGTTAAAGTTCCCGTCACGCGCATGGAATAATTCTTCTGCAAGCGCGCGATAGCGTCGGACACTTCCGCGGAGAAGATACCATCGATCGGGCCGCAATAATAGCCGAGCCTGCGCAAATCGCGCTGCAACGCGCCGACGTAGGCAGGCTCCGCCATGACCTGCTCCGGAGGCTTGAAATAATAGACGAAGCGGCAGTGATTACGCTGCTCCCAATCAGTGGCATAGATGTCTTTGCTCTGGTGGAGCAACCCGTATTCATCGCGTTGCGCCAGCGAATCGGCCGAGCGAACGGAAAAGATTTCCTCATCGAGGATAAACCCGTGCGCATTGGCTACGACAAGCACGCCCAGCAGGGCAGAACCAATGTGTTTGGGAAAAAGTCTCATAAACCTTTAGCCGAAGGAACGTCCGGCGGGGGCAGTTGCTTGCCGTCGCCCGGCTTTGGGCAATCGGGACAATCGTCCTGCTCCAGCTCCGGACCGAAGTGAGTCTTGTCTTCGCTCTTCTGTCGCAATCGGTAGAGATCGAGCTTCGTCAGCGAGACTTCGGGACGCATCAGAATGATCAGTTCTGTGCGCTTGCGGGCCTTGCTCGTGCTGCGAAAAATTGCTCCCAGGATTGGCAGTTTGCTCAGGTAAGGAACACCGCTCTTATCGAGGGTCTTTTCATCCTGGATAAGCCCGCCCAGAACAATCGTGGAACAGTTTGGGGCCGAAACGTTGGTGCGGATGTAGCGAGTGTTGATTGTCGGGACAATGTTGCCGCCGATGTTCGTCCGCTCGTTGGAAAGGCTGTCAATCTTCTGCAAGATGTCTAGTGAAACTTCCTTCTCGGAATTAATAAGCGGCACTACTTCGAGTTGAAGCGCGACCTTCTTAAATTCAATACTCGACTGGACGGCAGCGATATTGTTGTTCGTCGTGACGCCGGCATTGGTTAAAGTGTTTACTGGGACTGGGACTTCCGATCCGCTGGCGATGATCGCCTTCTTGTTATTGCTGGTGAAGACTGTGGGCCGGGAAATTGTTTTAAAGCGACCAGTCGAGTCCAGCGCATGCACGATGGACTTGAGCGTGTCTCCAGCCGAGAGGTAAATGTTCGTACCACCACTCGCAGCAGCAGCCGCGGCGAGTTTGGTAAATTTCAACAACGATGGATCGACGATTCCTGTTGCAGGAACAGCACTGTTGTCTACTCCGGCGCCAATGCCGCCAGAGCCGCCGCCGATGTGCTTGAAGTTTAAAAAGTAATCGACGCCAAATTCTTCCTCGTTGTTGAGCGTGAGTTCGCCGATGACCGTGCTCAGCGTCACCTGAGGCGCTTTGACGTCCATTTCGTCGAGGATCTTCTCGACCCTGACTACCACCTCGCGATTACCGAGGATGATGATGGTGTTGGCGCGCTGGTCGGCGATCAGCTTGGTGTTGCCGATAGTGGCTGATTTCGGTGCGGTATCGACCGGCTGAGTCGAGAGTTCCTCGGAGATGTTGAGATTGCTGTCGCTCGCAGTGCTTCCTTGCGCGGCGTTGTAGGGATTGGTCGCTGTCGGGTTCGTCGCACGCTGGGGAGTGGGGCCGGCCTGTGGACCGGCTGTCCCACCGGCGGTTCCCTGTTCGTTCTGGCCCGGCTCAGTCAACGCCTGCACAAGCACCGGCAGCACGTCGCTAGCTGAGATGTAGCGCAGTGGCCGCGTGACTGGCTTGGCAAACTGCGTGTTGGCGTCGAACTCCGAAATCAACCGCCGCACGAAGGGCAGGTTGACCGGACGGGTGATGACATGAATGCGATTGGTGCGCACG
>QHBL01000172.1 GCA_003244125.1 Chthoniobacterales bacterium | reverse complement strand
TCACGCCCTTCCGGTGTCGTAAATTCTAAAGCAATCGAGCCGATGCGCGAGCTCGGCTACGACCTTGGAGCCCACAGCTCCAAATCGCTCGATTATATTCCGCAGGTCGAATACGACTTCGTCGCGACAATGGGCTGCGGCGATGCGTGTCCTTTCGTGCGAGCGAAACAGCGGGCCGACTGGCAGATTCCCGATCCGAAGAACCTTGCTTCCGCGGAGTTCAACGAAGTTCGCGATATGATAGAGCGGAACGTGACGCAGGCGCTCGCGGCTATCAGTTAAGCGCGCGGTGCACGCTAGGTTTTCGTGGACCGCAGCGGAAACGGTCGCCTGTTTCCAGCACGGGAAAGGCACTCAGCGGTGTCCGGTTGTACAAAAAGAAAGCGAAGGTCACTTCTTTGGTTTCGCCTTCTTCCCCGCGGACGAAAGGAAAGGATGAAGGATGAGGGAAGAATTAAGAACTCTTCGCTCGCTTCAGAATGGTAACGAAGATTGCGGTCAGCTCGTCACACTCCTGTCGCAGAGGTGCGAGCTTTTCCACGCTGACGACCCCGGATTCCACGAGCAGCTCCAACCAGTAGGCACTTTCTTCAATCTCGCGCAGCGAATCGCCGCATTTCGCGATGAACTCAGCTTTGCTCCGCGCACGAAAAGCTTCTCGATAATTAGCGCCGATTGAAGTTCCGGACCGGAGCAACTGCTTCCCAAGCGTTCTGCGCCTCGGTCGTCTTCGGGAGCGCGGAAAACATGCGCACGATCCCGAAGCGCGAAAGCCTTCGTCCGATCGCGTAGATCCGTTTCTTCCTTCTGCATTCTTCCTTATTACTTCACGCCGCAAGCCGTGGCATCCGGCAGGTTCTCATTGATCGCCTGGCGCACGGCGCTGAGCGCGGCGCGGCGATCCGCGGGGAGCGCGGCGAGGTATTGGCGACGGCGGAAGCTGCCATGTTGGCGACGATACCCGCTCAACTGTGCGGCGGACAAGCACGCACCGCCGCTCTGCCTCTCTTCAAGGGACCGTGGTCGCTATACGTGAGTCACGTATAGCGCCTTGGTCGGCACGTGGGGCGCCAGTTTCTCCAGCCACACTTCGCAATCCTGGTGCAGCTCAGCCTCGTTACGAGGAGGGAGAACACCGACGACGCAGAAGGTTAATCAAGCCGGCCAGAAGCGTGACCACGAGGAGCCCGCTCACGATCGGTTGTGCTATGACGAAGCCGATGGTACGGGCGCTCGCGCGCAGCCATCCGGGCAGGAAATCCAGTTCTGCGTCGCTCACTCGATGCAAGAAAATGGCGCCATCGAAGTCGGCCGAGAGCGCAGTCGGCATGCGTCCGTTATTTTCCAAACGCGAGGTGCCGGGCGCGGCCCACTCTTTCGCGGCATGGTGAAGATCGAGGAAGAAGTCGTGCGGCGATAGCTGGCTGAGTTGTTCCTCGACACTCCAGCGCGGGCCGTGCGGGATGGGTTTCGGCGCGAGCGCAAAGAAGAAAGCGAGGCCGTGGGCCTGGTCGATGGTCGCGGTGTCGATGGCAGAGCCTCCTTCGGTGAAGAGACCAATGCTGTACAGATCCTGATGCAACGAATCGTGCAGATGCTGGCCCATCGAGGGGATGGTTTTGCCGAGGGAGTTATAGTGGAGATGACTGTGGTGCGCCCACAGAATTAACTTCGCCGAACCAGGCAAGGTCTTTAATTCGTTAAGCACGAGCTGCGTGTTGAGTTCATCACGCACGCGCTGGTAAGTGATCATGGAACGCTGGTCCTCCGTCCACTCCTGGCAGAGCTGCAGGCGATTGCGCAGCATGACAGGGATGAGCCGCAAGGCGGCGCTGTGAACGGCGGGGCGCGTTCGAGCTAGACTAACGGCGATGGGACCATTGAGCCACGCTTCGATCTGATCCACGACCTGACTGGCGTCCGCTCCATTCGCGCAATCGAGCGCGGGGGCAAGTTTCTCGTTCCATTGTTTTATTCTCTCCGGGTCGATCGCCGGATCGTAAGACGCGACCGCGGCGAAGAAGGCGCGGAGGCTTTCCGCCGTCGAACCTCCGTAGGCGCGTGCCGTGCCGGGTTGAAGATCGAAACTGGTCACGTAAAGCGGGTGCGCTGTCGATTGCGTGCTCAAGGCATACTCGAGCACGTTCTGCATCGGCGCGGTCTGCCAGAGGCCGAAGAACATATCTCGCTCCATCATCGGGGCGCGTTCCTTCATTGGACCCGCGTCCCGATAGGCGTGTTCCTGCGCAGTCCAGGCGTCCAGGAGTGAACCTTCGAAAGCAATCACGTTGAATCCCATTTCCTCGTGCAGATAACGCACGATTTGCAAACGAACTCGCGGCATTTCGCGAGTCATGTGGATCGACTCGCCCAGAGCTACGACCGGACTGGAACCGATCGCGGTAGAAAGGAAGGCGTAATCCCCCTTCGCGTAGGACTTGGTTACATCCAAGATGATGGGCCTTGTCTCCGCGCGAAGACCAGTGGTTGAAAGGACCGCGAGAAGGGCACTCACGAGAAGCTTCATCATTTAGGGGAGGCAGAAGGGTCAGAG
>QHBL01000118.1 GCA_003244125.1 Chthoniobacterales bacterium | reverse complement strand
CTGGCTCCAGGAAATGCCGGACCCGATCACGAAGCTGACCTGGGATAACGCCGCCTTCATCAGTCCGAGCTACGCGCGGCATCTTGGCGTGGTGAATGGCGACTTGATTCGTATCGCGGTGGCCGACTATGTCGCGCCGCCGGAGGGGAAAGCAGCCGGCTCGGCGGCTCCTTCGCCGACTCCGGCTCCGCCGCCGGTCACGCGCGAGCTGGTCATCGCCGCCTTGATTTCACCGGGTCACGCGGACAACTCCATCACCATCCCGCTTGGCTACGGACGGGAAAGCCTCAATGGCACGGGCGAGCACGTCGGTTTCAACGCCTATTTGCTGCGCACGCCCGCCACGCCGCACTACATCGTGGCCGACAACAAGATCATCGGCAGCGTGAAGGTAACGAAAGTCGCCGGCAAGTACGCGCTCTCGATCACGCAGGACCATTTTTCCATCGAAGGCCGCGGGCTGGTGCGCGAGGCGACGCTGGAGCGTTACCGCGAAGACAACGACTTCGCCAAGAAAATCGCGGGCGACGAAGAATTGCCGGAGAAAATGCCGACGCTCTACGCCCATCCGCCGCTCGATGCGCCGCAGCAATGGGGCATGAGCATCGACCTGAACACCTGCACCGGTTGCAGCGCGTGCGTCATCGCCTGCCAGGCGGAAAACAACGTGCCGGTGGTCGGCAAACTCCAGGTCGCACATGGCCGCTCGATGCATTGGCTGCGCATCGACCGCTATTTCGCGAGCGAGCACGGGTTCGATCAGGACAAAGGGCAACTGCCGGACGACCCCGAGATCGTGCACGAGCCGATGCTCTGCCAGCATTGCGAGAACGCTCCCTGCGAAACGGTTTGCCCGGTCAACGCGACCGTCCACAGCGAGGATGGGCTCAACGTCATGGCTTACAATCGCTGCGTCGGCACGCGGTATTGCGCGAACAACTGCCCGTTCAAAGTGCGCCGGTTTAATTTCTTCGATTACAATCAGCGGCCGGTCGGCAAGAAGCACGTCGCGGGCGCGTTCTCGATTTATAAGGAATATTTCGCGCCGCTGACCGAGAAGGGCGCGCCCGATACGGTGAAGCTTTCCAAGAATCCCAACGTGACCGTGCGCATGCGCGGCGTGATGGAGAAATGCACATTTTGCGTGCAGCGGATCGAGGAAGCGAAGATCGCCGCGCATGCGCACGCCGGCGCCTCACCGAACACGCGGATTCCGCGCGATTCCTTCACCACCGCCTGCGCGCAAGCTTGCCCGAACGACGCCATCGTCTTTGGCGACATCAAAGATCCGGAAAGCCGCGTCTCGAAAATCAAAGAGCAGGACCGCAATTACCGGCTGCTGGAATATCTCAACGTGAACACGCGGGTGAGTTACCTGGCGCGCATCCGTAATCCCAACCCGAAGATGCCGGACGCGCGAAAGATCGGCGTGGCCAGCCCGAACGAGCGCGCGGAGAAACCAGCGAAGCACGATTTCCACCAGCACGACCGCGGCACGCTCAATCCGCACCAAAGTCCCGGCGGCGAACCGGCGCCATCGCCGACGGAGGAGGAGAAGAATTGAGCGCGCAAGACTCTTCTGTCCGGGTAGCGCACGCGTCCCGCGTGCTGGTTTCGGCGTCCCGCCGAAACAGTCTTTCGTTTGATGGTGCAAGTAATCAATGGCACGCGGTAAGGAAAGTCCGCGAATGCGGGACGCATTCGCCAGCACGCGAGACGCGTGCGCTACCCAGAAACTGAATGGACGCCGGCACTAGAGCTCAAACTGTAATCGCCGACGAAGCGTCATCTTCCGTCGCGCGACCGCTCGCGCGCGTGCCGCTGGTGTTGAATAACCGCAGCTTCGCCTGGCTGACGCAGCGCATCGCCGGAGCAGTCGAAGGCCGCGCCTTGAGATGGTGGTGGATCACCTTCGCCTGCACCGCCATTCTCGCCGGGGTCGGGCTGTTCTGTCTTGGCTACCAGATTTCCACCGGCGTCGGCACGTGGGGTTTGAATCATCCCGTCGGCTGGGCGTGGGACATCACCAACTTCGTTTTCTGGATCGGCATCGGTCACGCCGGCACGCTCATCTCCGCCATCCTGTATCTGCTGCGGCAGAAATGGCGCACCTCGATCAATCGTGCGGCCGAAGCGATGACGCTCTTCGCCGTCATCTGCGCCGCGATTTTCCCCGGTGTACATGTCGGCCGCGTCTGGATGGCGTGGTATTTGGCGCCGTTGCCGAATAACTACGGCATCTGGCCAAACTTCCGCAGTCCGCTGCTCTGGGACGTATTCGCGGTCTCGACTTACTTCACCGTCTCCGTGCTGTTTTGGTTTACCGGACTCGTGCCGGACCTCGGCACCCTGCGCGATCGCGCCACTTCGAAGGTAAAGAAATTCCTTTACGGAATTTTCGCACTCGGCTGGCGCGGCTCGAACCGGAACTGGCGGCATTACGAAATGGCGTATCTGCTCCTCGCCGGTCTTTCCACGCCGCTGGTTCTCTCGGTCCACAGCGTCGTGTCATTCGACTTCGCCACGTCCATTTTGCCGACGTGGCACACCACCATTTTCCCGCCCTACTTTGTCGCCGGCGCCATCTTCGGTGGCTTCGCCATGGTGCTCACGCTGATGCTGCCTGCGCGCGCATTATTCAAACTGCACGACATCATCACGCCGCAGCACGTGGACAAGATGGCGAAGATCATCCTGCTCACCGGCTCGATCGTCGCCTACGCCTACGCCATGGAGTTTTTCATCGCGTGGTACAGCGGCAATCAATACGAGCGGTTCGCTTTCTGGAACCGCGTCCTCGGTCCGTATTGGTGGTATTGGTGGGTGGGCATGCTTTTCTGCAATTGCCTTTCGCCGCAGCTCTTCTGGTTCCGCTGGTGCCGGCGCAACACTTACGTCGTCTATTTCGTCTGCATGTGCGTCAACGCCGGCATGTGGTTCGAGCGTTTCATCATCATCGTCGGCGGATTGCATCGCGACTTTCTCCCGAGCTCATGGGGATTGTTCTTCCCCACCTGGGTCGATATCTGGACCTTCGCCGGCACGTTCGGCATCTTCCTCTCGCTCTTCCTCCTCTTCATACGCTTCCTGCCCATGATCGCGATGAGCGAGGTGAAAATCGTGTTGCCCGAAGCCGACCCGCATTACGGCCACAACGGCGCAGCCGCGCATCACCCCGTCGCCGCGGGCGGAAAGGAGCGCACGTGAAAACGCCCTACGGCCACAACGTTCACGCGATCGCGGCGGAATATCCGAGCGCGTCCGCGCTTTACGAGGCGGCCAAACGCGTGCGCGATGCCGGCTTCAAACGCTGGGATGTCTTCTCGCCCTTCCCCATTCACGGAATGGACGATGCCATGGGGCTGGGCAAATCATGGCTCAGCGCGGTCGTGCTCATCGGCGGCATTACCGGCTTGCTCACCGCCATGGTTCTTGAGTTTGGGCCATCATGGATCATCTATCCGCTCATCGTTCACGGCAAACCTTTCACCTGGCGCACCGTGCCGGCGTTCTTTCCCATCATGTTCGAGCTGACCATATTGTTTTCCTCCTTCGCCGCGTTTTTTTCCTGGCAAATCATGAACGGTCTCCCGCGCTGGAACCATCCGATGTTCAACTGGGACCGCTTCGCTCGCGTAACTAACGACGGTTTTTTCCTGGCGATCGAAGCGCGCGACCCGCGTTTCAGCGAAGAAGAAACGCAGCACCTGCTCGAGGAAACCGGCGGGCAACACATCACCATCATTCATGAGGAATGAGAGGGAATGACGAAGCACGAATGACGAAGCGCGAAACACTGATGAAATTCAAAGGGCGAGGCTGGGAAAAGGGTGAAAACGTTCGTCATTCGTCATTGAGCATTGATTCGTCATTCGTCATTC
>QHBL01000147.1 GCA_003244125.1 Chthoniobacterales bacterium | reverse complement strand
CGCAACGGAGCGGCCGGCATCCGCAGGGAATCAGGGTCGGAAAGCCGCGAGCGACGTGAGGACGGCGCAGATGGTCTCTCCACCTGCAAAAGCAAACTCGGAGTCAGTGCTGGAGGAAGTCAGCGGCGGAAGCACAGTCTCCCGCGGAGCAGCCGCATGAAACAGGGTTGTTCAGAGAAGTTCAAATCTTCTCAGCCGGGATTGCCTTCTCGGAGGTGCCAGATCATGCGCCAGAGCCGGTCGGTTTCTCCTCGCTCGATCACCTGCAATGGTGTGGAACCGTCGAACGCTTTGTTCGGTTGTTGCAACCACCTGCCGATAGCTTTGGCCTTGATAATGTCTGCGAGCGCGTCAAAGAGCCGCGTGACTTCCCTGATCTTCTGCGCGCTGGAACGCTGCGGCGGCGTGCCGGCATTCCAATACGAAACTGTTCTAGGTGATGCTCCGGTCACTCGGCTGACTGCTTCGTTCGACAGGTTATAGGTTCGCGACAGTTTTCGCACATCGGCGATCTGGGCCGACAGAGGGGAAACCCCGTTCATCCCGTAGGTGGCAGAATCCTCCGAGACGCGCCCTACGACTCTTTTGTTGTGGCCGGATTTCCTTCCCGTTTTCATCTTCATATTATTGCATGCAATATTGCATCTGTCATGCCAAATGTTTTCTTAATTCCTCCTCGCCGAGCAACCGCATTTTGTGTGTGGAGCGCAGTTGATCCCGAAAAACAACGAGATTCATGCCGCTGACGACGCGGGCTGACGGACAGATGAGCGCGTTCGCGCCAGAGTTTCTCGCCGCTCGGCCAAAGGATTGGCAAAGTGTTTCGAATCCGCCGTCGTTGATGCGGGAAAAATTCTCCTCCATCCAATCCGCCAATTTCAGCCAGGCTGGTAGATTGGCCTGCGTAAGATTGATCACCCGCGACAGGTTCCATTCGATTCCACAAGTGATGCGAGACTTTAGATCCTCGGGTGCCAGCTCATAATTCGCGGCGAGTTGAAACGCTTCTTCAACTGCGGTCCCTGGTCGCATGCTCGAATAGATCACTGGAAAAGAGTCGGGAGCATTCCAACGACCGCCAAATTTCCGACTCCCTTCGCCGCTCATGATTTGTTCAGGCGACGCATGTTCCAGTTCGACCGACCGGAAAGTGATTCCCGTCCAAGCGGCAGGCTTCGGCGTCAGATTCCGAATTCGGAACACAAACTCCGCGTAACGAGGATTCGGCCGGACTTTCATTGAGAAGGCGATCTTCCTGGTTACGCGCCGCGACATCGCGGCCTTTTAGTAAACGCTACACCGGTCATCGATTAGAAATGCTCCCGGCTTGGAGCACTGCGTTGCGAGATGCGGCGTCGCTTCAGTAGCTCCAACTCTCGTGCCGAACGGGCAAGCTGTTCAGCATTTCCCGGTAGGTTTGCCACTTAGGCATGAACTGGCGCATCAACTCGATGAAGCGCTGATTATGTGTTCGCTCTAACAGGTGAATCATTTCATGCACCACTATGTATTCGAGACAGGCGCGTGGCTTCTTGGCGAGATCGGTGTTTAGCCGAATCGTGCAGGCTCGGGGATTACAGCTTCCCCACTTCGTCTTCATCCGCTGCACGAAAAGCCGTTGCAGTCTTACTCCCATTAGGCGTTCCCATTTCGTGATTAAAGGCGCCACCGCTGCTTTCACCTGCTCCCGATACCAGGCTTCCAGGAGCGCTTGCTTCTTGCTCCGATCCCATCCCGCTCGCGCCCGCAGAATCATCTGACTGTGGCTCAGCTCCACCGACGGCGTTAGATCGCCTTCGACGACCTTTAGTAGATAGCGACGGCCCCAGACGTAATGACTTTCGCGATCCAGAAATTCGCGCGGCGTTTCACGTTCTTGTTGCTGAAGTTTCTTCTGTTGCTGTCTGATCCATCCTACTTTTGAGATCGCGAAGACACGTATGGTATCGAGACTCATGCGCGAAGGAGCGGCAATGCGAACCCTTCCTGTAGGAGGATGCACGCTAAGATGAACGTTCTTGATCTCTTTGCGAACAACGTCAACCGCGATGTCGCCTAGCTGAACCTGCATCGCCATCAATACTCCTTTTGAGCGGTAATGATCAGGAAGACCCGCTCGACTTCGTCCGGGTCGTTGCCTAGTAGCCCCATCAGCGCCGCTTTTATGACGTTCTCTTTCGCCTGATTCCCGCGAAAGGCATTCGGCTTAACTTGCCGCACGGTCCCGTCGATCTTTAGCGCTAGCTCTTCGTTTCCATTAAGGTTGTTGAAGAGAGCTCTCTTGGCGGGTGTGTTCAGCTTCGCCGGTGTCTCGTCGGATTTCCCCGCCTGGACGTTCTTAGCAATCTCAGCGATTCGCTTCAGAAATTCCTCATAGCTGATGCGCTGTGCCTTCAGATCTGCGAGGACTTCGTTCAACAAGGCGGACATTTTGTCGTAATAGGCAGGATCGCTCAGGCGCTCTTTGATGACCTTACTTCGCACGTTGTTTGCGATCGTCTCCGCGACCGCGCGTTTGTCGCCTTTGATGCCTTTCGGCAGGCTATTGATGGCATCCGCGATTCCGCTCTTCACAATCAGGTCGAGCAGACCGATCTCGCCGAAGTCTGAGATCTTCCTGGGCTCATCGGCTTCTATGTAGGTGTCGATTAGGTGTCGCATGTCGGCCTCGTAGGCTTTGAGGTCGATTGTCTCACCGCTGGCTTGTCGGATGATTTCACGCAGTTTGAGATAGCTATTAAGGTCGCCGTTGATTCCGGCAACCTGAGCTTCGGTATATCCTGCGTCGGGTAAATCGTCTGCGATACTGGCATAGGCACGCATTAGTGCCGCGGTAGATTTGTAAAGCGCCACGCGCTGGGGTTCGTGCTCCTTTAAGTCGTCTACTAGCTCCGTGTTCCCGCAGAAGTAGTGGATGTGTTCCAGCTCGCCCCTAGGCGGCTGCACCGGCTCGCACAGAAGCGCCATCGATTCGAGTGCCTGATCTAACCTTTCTTTGCCTTTCTTGAGACGATCCTGAAGTAGTATCTCAGGACTTTCTCCACCAGTGTGATCCAGCTCCGAGGTATAGACCGCCATCGCTCCCTGCACTTTCTTAAACAGGTCTTTGTAATCGACGATGTAACCGAAAGGCTTGTCTTCTCCGTCGAGACGATTTGTGCGACAGATAGCTTGGAATAGCCCGTGATCCTGCATCGACTTGTCGATGTAGAGATAGGTGCAGGGAGGCGCATCGAATCCAGTGAGCAGCTTGTCCACGACGATAAGCAAGCGCATGTTCGCCGGCTGCGTTTTGAAAAGCTCCTTCACTTTGTCCTCATAGGTTTCGGTCTTCGTCTTGCTGGGCTCGGCCACCACATCCTTGAGGAGCGCTATGTAGATGTTATAGATCGACTCCTTCTCGGTCTCTGTGTTCGCGCCTGTATCTTCCAGCGTGATGTCTCTGGCTTGCGGATTGTAGGATGTCACCAGCGCGCAACGGTCTTTGAAGGCGGTCTTCTGAAACAGCT
>QHBL01000164.1 GCA_003244125.1 Chthoniobacterales bacterium | reverse complement strand
CCGGAGCGGCCGGCGCCCGGCCCAAAACCATTGGCGAAAGATGACGTGGAAGCCTGGCTCGACGGCTTCATGCCTTACGCGCTGCAACGCGGCGATATCGCCGGCGCGGTCGTGGCGGTGGTGAAAGATGGCCAGGTCATGCTGAGCAAGGGATACGGCTATGCCGATGTCGCGGCGCGCAAACCAGTCGATCCGGAACGGACGCTCTTTCGCGCTGGATCGGTCTCGAAGCTGTTCACNNTTCACCTGGACGGCGGTGATGCAGTTGGTCGAACAGGGCAAAGTCGATCTGGATGCCGACGTGAATGGCTACATCGATTTCAAAATTCCGGCGCGGGATGGCAAACCGATCACGATGCGCAACCTCATGACGCACACGCCGGGATTCGATGAAAATGCGCGGGCGTTAATTGTCACCGACCCGAAAGAGCTGCCACCTCTGGACCAGGTGCTGAAACATTGGGTCCCCACGCGCGTGACGGACGCCGGCAGCACGCCGGCCTACTCGAATTACGGGGCGGCCCTCGCGGGTTATATCGTGCAGCGCGTCTCCGGAATGCCCTTTGACGATTATATCGAACAAAAGGTTTTCGCGCCGCTCGGCATGACTCACGCCACTTTTCGCCAGCCGGTGCCGGAGCGTTTGCTGGCGGACATGTCGAACGGTTACAAACTCGGCTCAGGCCCAGCGCAACCCTTTGAGATTATCTCAGTGCCGCCGGCCGGCTCGCTCTCGATCAGTGGCCGTGACATGGCGCGGTTCATGATCGCGCATTTGCAAAATGGCGCAGCTCCTTCCGGCCGCATTTTGAAGGAGGAGACCGCGCTGAGAATGCACACTACGGCCAACGACATGATCCCGCCGCTGAACCGGATGTTGCTCGGGTTTTACGAGAACAACATCAACGGTCAGCGCGTGATCACGCACGCTGGCGACCTGGAATGCTTTCACAGCGAGCTCAATCTCCTGCCGGATCATGGCGTAGGCATATATCTTTCCGTCAACAGTGCTGGCAAAGGCGGCGCCGCCCATCCTCTTCGCACCGTGTTGTTCGAGCAATTTATGCAGCGCTATTTTCCCGGCCCGCTGGCCGAGGGTAAAGTGGATGCGGAGACGGCGAAATCGCATGCGCAATTGATGGCCGGGCGCTACACGGTGAGCCGTCGTGCGCACACCAGTTTTCTGGCAATGCTCAACCTGTTGGGGGAGACCCAGGTCGCGCCAAATAAGGATGGGACAATTACCGTCGCCGGTTTAAATGGCGGGAACGATCTGCCGAAAAAATGGCAGGAGATTGCGCCGTATGTCTGGCGCAATGTGGATGGCGGCGATCGCCTGGCGGCGAAGGTGCAGAACGGTCGCGTCGTCCGCTTTGGCTACGATGCGTATCCCTTCATGATCTTCGAGCGGGTGCCGTGGTGGTGGTCATCGGGCTGGTTGTTGCCGCTGTTTATCTCGGCCCTGGTCGCGCTCGCGTTGACCACACTGGCGTGGCCGATTTCCGCGCTGGTGCGGCGCCGCTACGGAGTAGCCTATGGACTTACTGGTGGGGAAGCGAAGGCGCATCGATTCGTGCGGATTGCGTCAGCGCTGGTGATAGGAACGATGCTGACCTGGGTTTTGGTTGTCACCTTGATTTCCAGTAACCTTAAGTGGGCCGGGCCCGGGATGGATACCTGGTTCATCCTCTTGCGGGTCCTCACCTTTGTGGCCCTGGTTGCCGGCACCCTGGTCGCACTATGGTATGCCTGGACCGTATTAACGAGTAAGCGTCGGCGCTTGGCGAAAGTCTGGAGTGTGATACTGGCCATTTCGTTTCTGGTCGTGCTTTACGTCGGTGTTGTCTTTCACCTCACCGGTTACACTGCTAACTACTGACCTAGCTCAGCCCGTCATACCGAGCGGAGCGAAGCGCAGTCGAAGAATCCCGATGAGTAACCTGTCCTCTAGCCAACGGAATTCCTCGGCGCAGCCTGTCCTGAGCAAAGTCGAAGGGCTCGAGATGACTTGGTCTTAGAAGTCACATGAGTGTTACACTCGAAGTTCACAACGAGGAGCTGAAGCTGAAAGTTCCATTCCGTATTTCCGATTACACCTTCGACGGAGCGCCGGTGACGGTCGTGAGCTTGCGCGATAATGAACTGGAAGGCCGCGGTGAAGCATCGGGCGTTTACTATTTGAACGATACGCCGGACCGCATGCTCGCCATGATAGAGCAGCACCGAGAGGCGATTGAATTTGGCCTGACGCGTGAGGAATTACGTTCCCTCTTGCCAGCGGGCGGCGCGCGCAACGCGCTCGACTGCGCCTTGTGGGAACTCGAGTCCCGCCATTTCGGAAAACCAGTGTGGGAGTTAGCTGGTATCAGCGAACCGCGCTCATTACTCACCACCTTCACTGTCAGCGCTAACGAACCGAAGGTGATGGCCGAAGGCGCCAGGGCTTTTACCGAGGCGCGCGCCATCAAACTCAAGCTCACCGGTGAAGTGGAGAGCGATAGTGAGCGCGTTCGGCAAGTGCGCGCGGCTCGGCCAGAGGTCTGGCTCGGAGTGGATGCGAATCAAGGATATACCGCAGCTACGCTCGAAAGATTGCTGCCGGCACTGGTCGAGGCGCGCGTTTCCTTACTCGAGCAACCGTGCGCGCGCAGCCACGAAGCTGAGCTCGATGGAATTGATCACGTCATTCCGATCGCGGCCGATGAAAGCGTGCAAGGCTTGGATGAACTTGAGGCCCTGGTCGGCCGTTTCGATGTGGTCAACATCAAGCTCGATAAATGCGGCGGGCTGACGGAAGGACTATTGATCGCGGAACGCGCCCGCGCTCTTGGCATGAAGGTCATGGTTGGCAACATGATCGCGACCAGCCTGGCGATGGCGCCCGCTTTTGTCCTGGGACAACATTGCGACGTAGTGGACCTTGACGGTCCCATCTTTCTCGTGAGGGACCGCAGGCCAGGAGTGACCTACAACGACGGACTGGTGCGCTGTGACGATGTGGTGTGGGGTTTCGCGCGGCGCCCAGCCGCATGACGGCAGCGCCCGAGAAGACCTGGTTTGGTCAGCCGCGCGGGCTGACCATTCTCTTCCTGACCGAGATGTGGGAGTTCTTCTCCTACTACGGGATGCGGACTTTGCTGGTCTATTACATGACCAAGCACCTGCTTTTTCCGCAGGGAAAATCATCTTTCATCTACGGCAGCTATACCGCCACGGCCTATCTCATGCCAATCTTCGGCGGCATCGTGGCCGATCGCTGGCTGGGTAAACGCAAAGCCGTCATCATCGGCGGCACCATCATGGCGATCGGCCATTTCATGATGGCGTTCGAACCGCTTTTCTACGCCGCCCTAGGCGCGATCGCGCTCGGCAACGGGCTCTTCGTGCCGAGTCTTCCCAGCCAGATTAACGACCTCTACTCGGCCGATGATCCGCGCCGGGGACGCGCCTACAATATCTATTATGCCGGGATCAATCTCGGCGGAATGCTGGCGCCGCTGATTTGCGGAACGCTCGGCGAAGTCTACGGCTGGCATTACGGATTTGGCGCTGCTGGCGTGGGGATGTTTGTCGGGCTCGTTGTTTATCTGCTTGGGCAAGGCTACCTGCCCCAAACAAGCGACCGACTGCCCATTCCCGGCGAAGCAGTCGAAGAACAGAAGAGCGGCGGGAGGCTCGCGTTGTTGCTTCTGGCCGTTGGCTTCGCGGCGACAATCTTCCGCGTCGCTTACGAGCAGATCGGTAACACGATCCCGATTTTCACCGATGTTGGCGTCGATCGCGCCGTCGGCCGCTTTGAGGTTCCCATGACGTGGTTCCAGGCGTTAAACCCGTTGCTCGTCATTGCCCTTACTCCCGCGTTGTTGCTTTACTGGCGCAACCGGGAAAGACGCAAAGGTACAATATCGGAGCCGCGGAAAATGGCGACCGGGGCGCTCATCCTTGCCGCCGCCTATCTGCTGCTCGCGATCGTTTCGAGTCTCGCCGGCGCTAATCGCGCGAATGCGCTCTGGTTGGTAATGTTCTTTGTCCTCCTCACAATCGGCGAGCTTCATACTTTGCCCACCGGCCTCGGCTTGTTCGCGCGTCTGGCGCCGCGGCGCCTGGGGGCGACGACAGTCGCGAGTTGGTTTTTGACGATCTTCAGCGGCAGCCTGCTCGCGGGCGCGGTCGGCTCGCTTTGGAGCCGCATCAGTCATAGCGCCTTCTTCCTTGTCCTGGCCGGATTTGCGGTGGGCGCGGCTCTGCTTCTTTGGATCATAGAAAGACCGGTTGTCGAATTCGAGGCTGCGAGGGAGAGATAACCCCTCGAATTCTAGGTTAAAAAAGATTCTCTGATTAGGATTGACAGTTCTCTTATCCGGTCACGAATATCCTGATTCGAAACCTATTCGCTATGCCTATTAACCAACCCCTTCGCTCAGTTCGAAAGCTCGTCCTCACGGCCGCCACTCTCGTGTTCATGCCGCTCGCCCTCCTCGCGCAGCAAACTCCATCTGGCGCTGCCGCACCAACTCCCGGGCCCTCCCCCACACCCAGTCCCACATCGGATACAGCGGAAGTCGAACGAATAACGGGCACCGCCAATAAGCGCGAAGAAGATGTTCGCGAGGTGGCGGCGTCTATCACCGCCTTCGATGACGTGCAATTGGAGAATCTACACGCGAACGATCTGTCGGATTACGCGGCCTACATCCCGAGCCTGCAAGTTGACTCGATCGGCGCGCCCGGGAGAACCACGATCGCCTTGCGCGGCATCGCTGCGCTTTCCAGCGGCAGCACTGTGGGCACTTACATCGACGAGACTCCCGTCGGTTCGAGCGGTCTCTATCAAACGGCCGTTGCCTTCCAGCTGGACCTGCTGCCTTACGATATTCGCCGCGTCGAAGTTCTGCGCGGACCGCAGGGCACGCTCTATGGGGCAAATTCAATTGGCGGGTTGATCAAGTATGTGACGATGGATCCATCGCTCACGACCCGTGAGTTTCACATTGGTGGCGGTTTGAGCGGGATCGAGAACGCGGACGATCCGGGCTGGGATGTGCACGCCGTCGCCAACGTGCCTTTGGTGCAGGACCTCGCCCTGCGCGTGAGCTACGCCCACAACGAACTCCCCGGTTACATCGACAATGTGGCGAATGGTCAGCAGGGTATCAATGACGCCACGCAACAGACTGGTCATATCGCCCTTTTGTGGAAACCGATCGAGGAGATCACCGTGCGGCTGGGTGCTTTCGGGCAAAGGATCGAGAGCGACAACAACGCCGTCGTCGCACTCGATCCGGTGACCGAGCGTCCGCTTTACGGGGACTTGAAAAATCGAGTCGACGTCAACGAGCCATTTAAGAAAGACATCGGTCTCATCTCCTTGACGGTGGATTGGGACCTGGGCTGGGCCACCGTCACCTCCGCCAGCTCTTACGCCGATATCACCACCAAATCAGGTTTGGACGTGACACTGTCTTACGGGCAGTTTCCGGTGCTGATCGGAGCGGGGCCCGCAGGGGTTTCGGGTTTCGACTTGGGACTGACCTTGCACAAGTTCACTCAGGAACTTCGTCTGACATCGAGGGCAGACGGCGCGTTCCTATGGCAACTCGGCGCGTTCTACACCTATGAGGACGGAAACCAGACTCAGTTCCTAACTCTGAATCAATTGGACGGCACACCGTACCCCGGCGGTCTGGCG
>QHBL01000330.1 GCA_003244125.1 Chthoniobacterales bacterium | reverse complement strand
ATCGACGCATTTCCGACCTTGCTCGGGACGATCGATCACCTCCAAGGCATTCCGATTCAGCCGCGGACCGTCGGCGCCGAGGTTGACTTCAAGTTCTAGGAGCGGCCTCGCTGTCAGAATCGTTCTTGTTCGGTGAGCGATCATATCCTGCGCCTGTCTCGACCCTATTTGCTTTTCCTTGGTGATACGGTTGAAGCCAGCTACGCCAAAACCGCCTTTGGACTGCGGGACTGGGTGCCAGATCAATGCCTGGGAGAGTTTGCGTGTAAAGGCGGGACGGTAACGACAGGGTTGCCTTCGCTTACTCCGGAAGAAGCGTATGGCAAGGGCGCGCGCGGTCTTGTCATCGGCGTCGCCAATTCGGGCGGCTTCATTCCCGATGTCTGGATTCCTGCGCTGGTGCAAGCTTTAGAAGCCGGTCTGGATCTCGTTAGCGGATTGCACATGCGCCTGATCGATGTGCCCGAATTGAGAGCTGTGGCTGAGAATCAGGGTCGCAAGTTGATTGATGTGCGGCAGCCGCCGCCCCATATCCCGATCGCCAGCGGACGCAAACGCAGCGGCAAGCGATTGCTCACGGTGGGCACGGACTGCGCGCTTGGGAAAAAATACACCGCCCTCGCGCTTGCCCGCGCTTTCGCCCAGCGCGCCATCGCCGCCGATTTCCGCGCCACCGGCCAGACTGGAATTCTCATCGCCGGAAGTGGCATCGCGATCGACGCCGTAGTCTCAGATTTTGCCGCCGGCGCCGCAGAGATGCTGACTCCGGACGGGGCCGAGGATCATTGGGACGTAATCGAGGGCCAAGGCTCCTTATCGCATCCGGCCTACGCCGGAGTGGCGCTGTCGTTATTGCACGGGAGCCAGCCCGATGTGGTAGTGATTTGTCACGAACCGGGGCGAGAGCGGATCGTCGGGCACGAAGAGTATCTGCTGCCGAGCATTGAAGAAACCGTCGACCTGGCGCTGCGTCTCGGTCGTCGCACCAATCCTGCCATTCGTTGCGCGGGAATCTGTTTAAACACGCGCGCTCTGGATCCGGACGCAGCTGAGCGCGCGATGGCGGCGGAGAGCAATCGGCTCGGGATGCCGGTGGCTGATCCGATGCGCGGAGACCCACGATTTGAAACGCTGGTTGCGAACTGTCTGACTTGATGATTTTGCACAAGACCATTGCTGCATTGATCGCGCTTGCCGGCGCGACGTCGCTCTTCGGCGCACCGCCGACAGACTTCGAGCCAAGAGTGGAATCATTGCGCACCTCGCTCGGTGTGCCGGGCGTCTCAATTGCGATCGTGGAGAACGGCCACACGACGCTGGCGAAAGGCTTCGGCGTTCGGAAACTTGGACGACCAGAGCAAGTCGGTCCCGACACGATCTTCCAGACCGGCTCGACCGGAAAAGCGTTTACCGTCGCGGCGCTCGCCACGCTGGTCGATGCCGGAAAAATCAAATGGGACGACAAGGTCATCGACCACATGCCGGACTTCCGCATGTATGATGCGTGGGTCACGCGCGAGATGACCATCCGCGATCTGCTCGTGCACCGGAGCGGCCTCGGGCTCGGCGCGGGTGATCTGCTTTTTGTTCCGCGCAGCGATCTCTCGCGCAAGGAAACGGTGCGGCGCATCCGTTACATTAAGCCGGCGACGAGTTTTCGTTATGCCTACGCCTACGACAACATCCTCTATATGGCGGCGGGCCAGCTCATCGAAGAAGTGACCGGTCAGCCTTGGGAGAATTACATCAAGGACAAAATCTTCAAACCAGCGGGCATGCTCCATTCCACCGCCGAACACAGCGCCCGTCTAGCTACTCCTGATCGGGCCAATCCGCACGCGCGACTCAACGGCGCCATCCGCGGTCTCGGTGATCAGGAGCCGCTGGATGAAATGACTGATCGCGCGCAAAACATGGCCCCGGCCGGGGGTCTTGCCATCAGCGCAAACGACATGTCGCGCTGGCTGCTCATTCAGCTCGCGCACGGCCAGCTTCCCGATGACAAAGAGGCGCGGCTGTTCAGTAAAGAAGCTTCCGCCGAAATGTGGCAACCGGTGTTGCTCCAGGCCCTCACGCCGGTCCCGGAGAATTTGAAACCAACTCAGCCAATGTTCCAGACATATGCGCTCGGCTGGCAAGTGCAGGATTACCGCGGCGCCAGGATCATCTGGCATGGCGGCGCGGTCTTAGGCTCGTTAGCTGCAGTCGTGTTGCTGCCGGAAAAGAACATCGGCTTCTTCATCGCTGTGAATAGCGAAGAAGGAGAGTTTGTCCGCGGGCTCATGGACGAGTTACTCGATCATTATCTCGGACTACCTCTCGGCGATTGGCCGGAAAAGCTGCGCGCTTATAAAGCGGAGAAGATGGCCGAAGCGGTGAAACAATTTCAGAAGGAGACGGCAGCAGCGGCCGCGGTGGGGCCTTCGCTTCCGCTCGAGGGTTATGCCGGGGAATACAACGACCCGTGGTATGGGACGATCAAGATTCACCTCGACAACGGCAGCCTCGTTCTCGATTTCCCGCATGCCTTCGGCCTGCGCGCCGCTCTCGAGCATTGGCAATACGATACTTTCCGCACCCGCTTTGCCGAACGCGGGTTTGAGCCAGCCTATGTCACCTTCAATCTCGATGCTGCCGGCAAGATTGATCGGATCACGATGAAAGCGGTGTCACCGGTGGCCGATTTCAGCTGGGATTACCACGA
>QHBL01000062.1 GCA_003244125.1 Chthoniobacterales bacterium | reverse complement strand
GAGGCGGGTCGGGTGAATGAGAGCGCCGAGTTTCACTTCGAGATTGGCCGCGGTTTTGCGCAATGTCGCTTCGATGTTCGGCAAATCGAATGGCGTCAGGTGCGCAAAGGCGTCGCGCACGGAAGCGAGGCGCGGCTTGTTCTCGGGCGTGAATTGTTTAGCGGCAGCATCCGGCGCGTAGCTGATTTCATCCATGAAATAAAATCCGGCGTAGCTCGGTAGCTCGTCGAAGGTGTTGATCTTCGTCTCGCAGGTCTGCAATGCGGCGCGGACGTATCGGTCTGGATATTTTTCGAGAGCAACGCCGTTTCGCTTCAACGCCTCGACCCCGAGTGAGTAGAAACGATCGCTCGGAAGTTCACGGGCGTACTCGCCATTCAGCCAATGCAGCTTGGCCGCATCGAAGGTGGCGTTCCCGCGCACGACGTTCTTGAGATCGAAGAGTCGAACGACTTCGTCGATCGGGAGCTTTTCGCGGTTGTCCTTCGGCGACCAGCCGAGCAGGCAGAGATAGTTAACGACGGCTTCCGGCAAATAGCCATGCTCGATGTAATAGCTGACCGCCGCGCCCTGGTCGCGTTTGCTCATCTTCGAGCCGTCGCGATTGTGAATGAGCGGGATGTGAGCGAAGCGCGGCGGTTCGGCGCCGAGGGCGCGGTAAAGCTCGATGTGTTTGGGCGTGTTCGAGAGATGGTCTTCGCCGCGGATGACGTGCGAGATTTTCATCTGGATGTCGTCCACCACGTTAACGAAGTGGAAAATCCACGAGCCATCCGGCCGGCGGATGGTCATGTCGGGGTGCGTCTCAGGATTCGTTAGATCGAAGTCGATTTTTCCGGCAACGAGATCGTCCACCACGACCTGCTCGCGCGGGGAGCGGAAACGGAGCGCGCCGGCGTCTTCAAAGATGTGACCGCTGCTTTGCAGCTTCGCGAGCGCGCGTTCGTAAATGTGATCGCGCTGGCTTTGGAAATAGGGGCCGAAGTCGCCGCCGGCCTGCGGGCCTTCATCCCAGTTCAGGTCGAGCCACTGCAAACCCTGGTAGATCGCAGCAGCGGCTTCTTCGGTGTTGCGCGACTTGTCGGTGTCCTCAATGCGCAGGACGAAGGCGCCGCCGTGATGCCGCGCGAAGAGCCAGTTGAACAGTGCCGTGCGCGCGCCGCCGATGTGCAGATAACCGGTGGGCGACGGAGCGAAACGGACGCGGATGGGGGAAGTGTTGTTCACAGATTGCGCAGATTAGCACAGATTAATGAGGCCGGACCGTCGTCCATCCCGACCGGAGCGAAGCGGAGCGTGGAGGGATCCCGCGGAAGTTATGTTTGCGGTTCGCGGCGGATCCCTCGACTTCGCTCGGGATGACGTTATTCGATGAAGAGTTTACCTGCGCGGCGGCGGACGTGAAGGTCGGCGGGCAAATTCAGTTTCGCTGTCTTTGGCATCGGGTCCGCGAGTTCACGGATGTTTTCCACAACCTGAAAGTTGATGTTCGATACCGCGCGTGAATGAAGCCAGGTCACGATGACGCGGCGCTGAAGAGCTACGGGCAGATTCCGCAGCGCCTCAACCGGGAGGAATCCGGGATCGACATTTTTCCGAACAGCCATCGAGTCGAGCAGAGCGTCTTCTTCGCTCCAGATTTGCGCAGCCCGCCAGATGACGCGGCGCACATCGCGGCCGAGTTGCTTTTCGATGTAAGGCAGAATGCGATGACGGATGCGGTTGCGAGTGGCGCTGAGCTGCGCGTTGGTGGCGTCTTCGCGGAATTTGAGGCGGTGCTGTTTTACGTACGCGTCAATGTCGTCGCGCCAGATGTGGAGGAGCGGTCGAAGGAGCGTGAGCTCGGTTTTTCCGATTTTGTGAACAGCAAGACTGCGCATGGCGGCGATGCCACCCGGGCCGGCACCGCGAAAGAGATTGAGCAATGCTGTTTCCACGAGATCGTCGGCATGATGGGCGAGGAAAATCGTGCGGCAGCGTCTTCTCCGCGCGACGGAGACGAAGAAAGCGAAGCGGGCGATGCGGGCCGCGGTCTCAATTGAGACGCGGCGTTGTTTCGCGAGCAGGCGGACGTCGGTAACGGCGACCTCGCAGTCGAAGCCGAGTGAAGCGGCTCGTTGGGCAACGAATCGCGCGTCTGCCCGAGAGCTGCGACTGCGGAGTTGGTGATCGAGATGACAGACGATGAGCTTGCGATAACCAAGGGCGACCAGCGCATGCAAGAGCGCAATGGAATCGCGGCCGCCGGAAACAGCGATGAGGTAACGGCGGGCGGATGGAAATTGAGCCAGCAACTTGCAGGTCTGGAGGAGGAATTTCGCGCCGGGTTGATTCACAGAGCAACTTGGCTGTGCTCGCGGCACAGGTAAATGGCGTCGTGAATTGTGTGGCGGGCGACGCGCGGTCTCTGCTTCCGGGGAGCACAGGCTGCCAGCCTGTAGCATTCGGCCGCTGGCCGAATGCCGGGGGCAACGCGTCGCCGGACCATCACGCGGTTCGCGGCAAACTGCCGCGAACGACGGGCTGGCAGCCTTTGCTCCCCGGAGTTCGGAGCGCGCGGCTCTTCTCCTGCCAGCACGAAGGGGAAAGATTGTTTCGGCGGGACGCCGAAACCAGCACGCGGGACGCGTGCGCTACCCAGAGCTTCGCGGACAACGCGCAAAGTCTAATCGATGCGTTCGGCCGCGAAAACGTTTACGTCGAAATTCAGCGGCATTTTCTGCGCGACGAAGAACGCGTGAATCGCGTGCTGATCGATCTGGCATCGAAATTCCGCCTGCCGATCGTTGCGACCAACGGTGTGCAGTATGCAAAGCCGTACGGGCGCCAGGTGCTCGATGTCTTCACCTGCATTCGCGAGCACACCCACCTCGATCTTGCCGGCAAACTCCTCACGCCAAATGCCGAGCGCCATCTCAAGTCCGACGCTGAGATGCGCGCCATCTTTCGCGATTTGCCGGATGCGATCAGTAACACGGAGGCGCTCGCGGATCGGATCGAGTTCTCGTTAGAAAACATCGGCTACGAGTTCCCCGATTTTCCCGTGCCGGAGGGTCACACGATGAATTCTTTCCTGCGCCGGATGGTGTTGTTCGGCGCGCAGCAGCGTTATGAATCCATCACAACGAAAGTGAAACGCCAGCTCGAGGAAGAGCTTGGGTTGATCACACGTCTTAAATTCGCCGGATATTTTTTGATCGTCTGGGACATAGTCAATTTCTGCCGCGAAAACGACATCCTGGTGCAGGGTCGCGGCAGCGCGGCGAACAGCGCCGTCTGTTTTTGCCTCGGCATCACGCCGGTGGATCCCATTTCAAATCATCTGGTCTTCGAGCGCTTTCTGAACGAGAGCCGCAAAGGCTGGCCCGACATCGATCTCGATCTGCCCAGCGGCGACCGGCGCGAACGCGTCATCCAGGAAGTGTATCGCCGTTACGGCAAACATGGCGCTGCCATGACCGCCAACGTCATTACCTATCGCGGCAAAAGCGCGGCGCGCGAGATCGGCAAAGCGCTCAATTTTTCGCCCAGCATTCTCGACCGGTTTTCGCATCTGTTCGCCAGCGGCGATTTTCCGCACACGCTCGAACTCGAAGCACAGATCGAGCAGGCCGGATTACCGAAAGCGCATCCGCGCATGCCGGCGTTCGTCAGTTTGTATCACGCCATTTACGGTCTTCCGCGACACCTCGGCCAGCACAGTGGCGGCATGATCATTTGCCAGAACAAGCTGAGCAAATTTGTGCCGCTGGAGAACGCATCGATGTCGGGCCGCGTCCTCGCGCAATGGGACAAGGACGATTGCGAAGACCTCGGCATCGTGAAGGTTGATCTTCTCGGGCTCGGCATGATGTCGGTGATGCAGGACGCGTTCGAGCTTTGCCGAGAGCGCGGGCGACCGCTCGATCTCGCACACATCCCGAAGGATGACGCGAAGACATTCGAGATGATGCAAACGGCGGACACCATCGGCGTGTTTCAAATCGAGAGCCGTGCGCAAATGGCGACGTTGCCGCGGCTGAAGCCGAAATGTTTTTACGATGTGGTGATCGAAGTGGCGATCATTCGGCCGGGTCCGATTCAGGGCGACATGGTGCATCCGTATCTGGCGCGTCGCGCCGGCAAGGAGCCGGTCACATTTTTCGATGAACGCTTACGGCCGGTGCTGGAGCGCACGCTGGGCGTGCCTTTGTTCCAGGAACAGATGCTGAAGATCGCGATGATCATGGCGAACTTTTCCGGCGACGAAGCGGAGGAATTGCGCAGAGCGCTTAGCTTTCATCGTTCCGAAGAACGGATGAAACGCGTGAGCGTGAAGCTGCGCGAAGCGATGGCGCGCAATCATGTTGCGCCCGATGTCATCGAGAAAGTGCTGCACTCGATTACGTCATTCGCGCTCTACGGATTCCCCGAGTCGCACGCGATCAGCTTCGCCATCCTGGCGTACGGCAGCGCATATTTGAAAGCGCATCGCGCGCCGGAGTTTTACGCCAGCCTGATCAACAATCAGCCGATGGGTTTTTATTCGCCGGCCACGATCGTGAAGGATGCGCGGCGGCACGGGGTGAAAGTGAAGCCGGTCTCCGTCGCTGAGTCGCAGTGGAATTGCACCGTGCTTTCCGATGACACGATCCGGCTCGGCTTTTGTGTGGTGAATGGATTGCGGCGTGAGCACGCGGAGGATCTCGTGCGTGAACGCAACGTGCAGCCGTTTGTTTCGTTGGAAGATTTTCGGAAGCGCGTGCCGGTAACGAAAGATGAGTTGCGCGGGCTGGCGAACCTCGGCGCGCTGAATTGTTTCGAAGAACATCGCCGCAGCGCGTTGTGGAAAGTGGAGGAGACGCCGCATGAGGATTTGCTCGCGCAGCGACCTCTGGGGAGCGCACGCGTCTCGCGTGCTGGTTTCGGAGTCTCGCCGAAACGATCTTTTCTCGACGCTTGCGACCCCAGCAAAAGTCCGCGAAAGCGGGACGCTTTCGCCAGCACGCGAGGCGCGTGCGCTACCCAGGCAGTCCCGCTCCCGCCCATGACTTTGCCCGAGCGCGTGAATGCCGACTACGCGCAAATGAACCTCACCACCGGGCCGCACCCGATGCAGTTGCTGCGCGCACAGTTGACAGATGTCTGGCGCGCAATCGACCTACCGCAGGCGAAACATGGCTCGACTATTCGCATTGCCGGAAACGTGATTTGTCGTCAGCGCCCCGGCACAGCGAAAGGATTTGTCTTCATCAGCCTCGAGGACGAGACCGGCGTTTCGAACGCGATCGTGAAGCCCGATTTATTTGAGCGAATGCGGTTGCTCATCACGGAAGAACCATTCCTTGCCATCGAAGGTGAAGTGCAAAACACCGATAACGTGGTGCTGATTAAAGCGCAGAAAATTCTGCCGCTAACGAATCACGGGCTGCTCGGCTCCGAGTCGCACGATTTTCACTAAGCAACAGCTGTCATTCCGAGCGGAGCGAAGCGGAGTCGAGAAATCCCGATGCGAAAGCTTAAGGTTGCGCGACGGGATCCCTCGACTTCCCTCGGGATGACGAGAGCTACTCACCCGCGTGGCGTTTGGCCGTCGGTTTCGGCGGCGAAATTTCCTGCGCGGGCGCGTTGCCGATCCAATCGGTGTGAAAGACGCCTGGTTTGTCCACGCGCTCGTAGGTGTGGGCGCCGAAGAAATCGCGTTGGGCTTGCAGCAAATTCGCCGGCAGGCGGGCGGAGCGGTAACTATCGAAGTAAGCGAGTGAGACGCTGAAAGCGGGCACCGCCACGCCGTGCTCGATCGCAATCGAAACGGCATTGCGCCAGTTGCTTTGCGTTCTGGCAATGATGTCGCTGAAGTAGGAATCGAAAAGTAGATTGTGCAGCTCACGATCACGCGCGTAAGCGTCAACGATGCGGTTGAGAAACTTCGCGCGAATAATGCAACCACCACGCCAGATGGTGGCGATGTCACCGAAGTTAAGGTTCCATTTGTAAGTCATGCTCGCGGCGCCAAGCAGTTCCATGCCTTGCGCGTAGCTGATGATTTTCGAGGCGTAGAGCGCATCGTGCACTTGTTGCATCAGCTGTTTGCGGTCACCGATGAATGGCGGCAGTTGCGGTTGCGGCAGAATTTTCGAAGCGGTGACCCGTTCGTCCTTGCGTGAGGAAATCACCCGCGCTTCGACGGCTGCGTTGATGGTCGAAATGACGACCGACTGTGTCAGCGCCGATTGCAGCGTCCACAAGCCGGTCCCCTTTTGGCCGGCCTTGTCGAGGATGACATCGACGAGCGGCTTGCCGGTGTCCGGATCTTTTTTGCGAAAAATCTCCGCCGTGATCTCGATCAGATAGCTATCGAGCGCACCGCGATTCCAATCGGTGAAAATGTCCGCGAGCTCATCGGCTTCCAGGGCGGCGACATTTTTGAGAATAGCATAGGCTTCGCAGATCAATTGCATGTCGCCGTACTCAATGCCGTTGTGCACCATCTTGACGTAATGGCCGGCACCATCCGGACCCATGTATCGGCAGCACGGCTCGCCATCCACTTGCGCGGCGATCCTGGTGAAAATCGGCTTGATGATTTCGTAACCTTCGCGCGTGCCGCCGGGCATGAGTGAGGGACCTTTGAGCGCGCCTTCTTCGCCGCCCGATACGCCGCAGCCGATGTAGTGAATGCCCTTCGCCTCGATCTCTTTGCAGCGACGCTGGGTGTCAGTGAAAAGCGAGTTGCCGCCGTCGATGAGCACGTCGCCTTTCTCCAGCAACGGAACAACCTCCGCAATGACCTGATCCACCGGATTTCCCGCTTTGATCATGATCATGATCTTGCGCGGATGTTTCAATGCCGAGACGAACTGCTCGATCGTGGTCGTGGGGGTAATGTTTTTTCCCTGCGCGCGTGTGGCAGCGAACTTCTCCGTCACGGCGGTGGTGCGATTAAAGACGGCGACGGAAAAGCCTTTCGATTCCATGTTGAGGACGAGGTTTTCTCCCATCACTGCGAGGCCGATGAGGCCAATATCCGATTGCGTCGTCATGCTTTTAGTATCTCGTTTCCGGTGCGCCCGATGGCTGGGCAGTAAACGAGCAAGTGCAGCGCATGGCAAATTACCTTTGCGACGTGGCGTTGGTGGGTGGGCCGCTGGAAATCACACGCGACGCTTTGGGCGAAGGCGCGGTGGTGGAGTTTTTCGGCAACGTCCGGGCGCTGGAGAATGGTCGCCACATTAGTGCACTCGAGTACGAAGCGCATGCGTCAATGGCGGAGCATCAGCTGCGCATGATCGCCCGGGAAGCGGCGGAGAAATTTTCGCTGCTCGCGATCACGCTGCATCATCGCATCGGGAGGGTGGCCGTGGGCGAAACGTCGCTGCTCCTGCGTGTCGCGGCTTTGCATCGCGGCGCTGCTTTCGCCGCCAGTGGGTGGATCGTGGACGAGCTGAAGAAGCGCGTTCCGATTTGGAAAACACCGTCGTTT
The DNA here is from genome assembly GCA_003244125.1 of Chthoniobacterales bacterium. Next base: position 7,026 of record QHBL01000062.1, on the reverse strand, counting down.
GCTGAAAGAGCTGCGGCGGTAGAAGAGCTTTCGACCGCCACATGAATTGGGCGAACCGCCTCACGGTTAGTCGCCTGGTTCTCACGATCCTGTTTGTCGCGGCGCTCAGCTCACCGTGGCGTTACGCGCATACCGCGGCGCTGGTCACATTTGTTATTGCCGGCATCACCGATTTCTGTGACGGCGAAATCGCGCGCCGTTACAAAACGGTGACTAACTTCGGCAAGTTGATGGATCCGCTGGTGGACAAGATCATGATCGCGGCGGCGTTCATCTCGCTGGTGCCGCTGCGTGCGATCCCCGCGTGGGCAGCGACGGTGGTGGTCGGCCGGGATTTTCTGATTACCGGCTTGCGGCTGATGGCAAGCGCAAAGGGCCAGGTGCTATCGGCCGAGCGACTCGGGAAACATAAAACGTCGTGGCAGATCGTGACGGTGATGTTTTTCCTCACGCTCCTCACAGTGGCGGAGTGGAATCGCGGAACTGTGACGACGATTTGGTGGCAGCGCGCCTGGAACGTTGCCGGCGCAGTGCTGGTCTGGCTGACGGTGGCGCTGACGCTCTACTCAGGACTGGGCTATGCCTGGCGTCACCGAGAGGTCGTCACGGAGACTGACTTGTAGAGGCATTGTGCCAAACGCCGACTAACGAGATCCGTGTTCCTGATAACGACCGGACCTCGACGCAAGCGCCTCTCCACCCCGCGGCAATTTTAGAAGAAGCTCTGCGGAACTTCGACGCGGTCGCCGGGCTGAAGCCGCGCGTCTTTAGACGGATCGCGCCGGAATTGACGAACGTCGAACACCTGGGCATTGCTGCCGCGAAGTAAGCGAACGTGTTTTTGATCGGCGAAATCGTTGAAGCCGCCCGCGGCGTTGATGGCAGAAAGTAACGTGATGTCTTCAGTGAATGGGACACGCATCGGCTGGCGCACCGCGCCCCCGACGTTAACGAAACGCGCTGTCGGCTGCATCAAGATCGTCACCGTGGGATTGGTGAAAACCTTGTTGCTGCGGTAGCTGCTTTCGATGGCTTGGGAGAGTTGCGATGGAGTAAGCCCTTCCGCGTGCACCTTGTTGATGTAGGGAAGGTTGATCGCGCCGCTCGCGTCCACCGTATAGGTATTATTCACCTGTTGCTGTTCCTCGATGGGGACGCCGCCGATTTTCAACTCGATGGGATCGCCCGCGCGAAGGACTGCCTGGGCGAAGGTGTGCTCAGCAGCAAAAAGGAAAAGCGCGGCAAAGAAAAGCAGCGGGCGCATCAATATTCGTCGCGGCCATTATCGGAGGCGCCGTTACTTTCAGCCCCAACGCCGGCACGCGAACGGGAGCGGCGCGACTGACGATCCTGCGGCTGATAGTAGCCGTAGTAGTTGGTGTAGTAGTAGTAGTTCTGGTCGTGCCGGAGATCGACATTGTTCAGCACGACGCCGAGAACAGTGCCGCCGGAACCGGTGATCGCCTGCTTCACCCGGGTGAGCATGGCGCGCGGAAAGCGCCGGTGTTGCACCACAATGATTGTCTGGTCGACTTCGCTCGCCAGGACAGAGGCGTCGCTCACTCCCAACATCGGCGGTGAGTCGAAAAAGATAATGTCGTAGCGTGTTTTCAACTCTGCGATCAGATCGGACATCTTTTGCGAGTTAAGAATACCGACCGCGTCCGAAGGAATGACGCCGCTGGGCAAGAGCGAAAGGTTTTCGACCGAGGTAGGCCGAATAACCTCCTCGATGCGCATGTTACTCGTTAGGTAATTACTTAGTCCGATTTTGTTATCGAGATCGAAATGCATGTGCTGCACGGGACGGCGCAGATCGGCATCGACGATGAGCGTGGAGTAGCCGCCCTGCGCACAGATGTAGCCAAGATTAGTAACCGTAGTCGACTTGCCTTCACCCGGCCCACCGCTCGCGATGGAGATGGTGTTAGCCTCGGGATTGCGCCGGTTGAATTCTATGTTCGTGCGCAGAATCCGATATGCTTCCGCATCGGGTGAATCGCCGATCTCGTGATGGAGCAGCGTCACGTTCTTTGGAATGATCGCCAGCACGGGAACGCCCAGCAGCGTCTCGACGTCTTCCATCGTTTTCACGCTGGTATCGAGATACTCGATGAAGAAGGCGAGGCCAAGACCGATGCCGAGCCCGATAAGACCGCCGAGCGCGAGATTTAATCCCACTCGCGGACGCGCTGGGAAGGTAGGCGGCTCTGCCACCTGCTTCACGCTGACAGCTACGCGGGGCATGGCCATTTCCATGGTTTGCGTTTGCGCGCGCTGCCGCACGCTATCGAGAAGTAGCTTCTCCTTGATATAGTTATTCTTGGCGCGCGTATAATTCGCGCTCAGGTTCTTTGTGGAAAGCTGCTTCTCGTTAATCTCATTCAACCGCGCCCGGAGCTCGTCCCGAGTTTTCTCCGCTGTCTTGAGATTCTTCTCCAGCGCGCTACGGACGATGCCGACCTGTTCCTGCAATTGCCTAGCGAAGACCTGCTTCTGCGCACGCAAGGCTTTCACCTTCGGATGGTTTTCGCCGAGTCCGGAATTCAGAAGCGATGCTTCCTGCGCCACCGCATCCTGATAGTTTGGCAGAATCTTCAGCGTCGTCGGATCCTGAATATTCAAGGCTGCGAACATCCGCATGAGGTCCTCACCTTTCAGATGTTCGATCTGGGAAAGCTGTGATTGCAGCGTCGCAACCTTCGCCTCGACATCGTTAACTTCGGCTTCTTGTTTAACGACTACCGTATCGAGCGGTGTCTTGGAATCCTCCGTCCCTTCTGGATTAAGGTCGATGATGTGCTCGGTATCGCGAATGCGGGCGACCTCGACGGCGGCGTCATCGACTTTCTTCTGCTGCTTGTCGACTTCTTCGTTCATCGAGCCGACGGCGCGATTAAGAATGTCTTTCTCTTCTTCCACGCGCTTGTCCTGATAGACGGCAATGATCTTGTTGACGATGTCCGCAGCTAATTGCGGATTAGAATCAAAGACGCTGATCTGAAGAAGATTGGTGTTACGAACTTCATCTACTTCAAGTTTGCCGCGGAGGATGGCGTAAGTCTGCTCGCGCGAGAGCGGGCCGGCGGAGTGATTAGCCCACTTTTCCTGAAGCTTCAGCTCATCGATGACTGGATAAAGAATGCCGGTCCGTTGGATGACCTGGAAAACGGTGGGCGCGAGTGTCGGGTCGTGAACCGGCTGGCTGGGATCGATCTGTGAAAAGATGTGCGGGTTTTGTGCGGTCGAGCGCACTTCGATAAAGGCGGAGGATTGGTATTCGCGCGGCTGAAAGTAGGTGACGACGGCCGCGGTGATGAGGACAAGGGAGAAGGCGAGAAGGATGAGCACCCACCGCACGCGAACGACGCGCCAGTAGTCGAGAAAGTGCAGTTTTCCCTCGTCAGTTTCGGCCATAAATACGCTGGGTCACTGCGCCGAATTTACTCGAAGATTACTCTCCAGTAAACCCGTGGCGCGCGTTTAGAAGATGAAATCGATGCCTCCGTAAATGCGATTGCGCGTGTAGCCACGGCCGAAAACGTCGGAAGAGAGGTCGGTATAGTTGTAGCCAACTTGCACGCCGAGATAGCGGGTGAGCGCGTACCGAACGGAGAGCGCGGCATCGATCGCGTCCTGCTCGGAAGTATCGCCGCCTTGAACGTCGCGGCCGCTATGCTGGTAGAATAACGCCAGCTGGGTCGTGATGCGCGGAGTGACGCCGTACTTGGCGATAAGTCCGGTGTGAAAGGTTGTGCGGCCTCCGCTCGAGGTGCTATCTCCCTCTTGAATGCCATAGCTATTTGTCCAGCTAATGTTAGAACGGGCGCCGAGAGCGTAAGTCACCGTGGTCTCGATATGAGGCGAAATTCTGTCCCCATTCTGGCTCCCGCCAGTGGCCTCGTCAAACTCGCGAATTTCAACTCCGGCGCGGACGGTGGCATTCAGTCTGGGATTAAAAGTATGATCAAAGCCCGCGAGAAGAAAATGGGTCGTCGCCTTAGCGTCAGCATCGAGGTAGGTGGTAAAGCCTATGCGATACTCACCGACCAGACTGGTCGTGGGCAGGATGAGATAACGGAACTCGTTGCCGACGGTATTGTCGATCCGATTTTGAAAAGCACCGGCGGTGTTGTTCTCGAACTCGATCAAACTGAACGTATACGAGGTGACGGTGGAGAATCGTGGAGTAAAGAGGTAAGTGAGGGTGAAGTGATCTGAAGTAACAAAGTAGCTCCCGCTGCGGCGGTTGATGCCGAGGTTGAGGCTGAAGTCAGGCTCGGTTTGGTAAGTGGTGTAGGAAGTGACATCCAGGGTGAGGCGCGCGGTGAACTTGTGTTTGGCGGTCAGGCCAAGGAATGCGTTGTAGTCGGGGCCTGGCTGCTCCGGCCTGTCCCAGTAATAGGTGATGCCGGCTCCGGTGCGCACCTCTATCTCTGTGCGCTGGCTGCCGAAATTGTAGGTCAGGCCCAGCGAGCCGTTGGTGAACGCCGAACCCTTGGCGACGAAGCCACTGGTAAAAACATTATCGTCATATCCAGTCTGGAGTGAAACGGTGACGCGAAACGGGAAGCGCGAGAAGTTGCCAATTCCGAGCGCGGCAGCGCCCTCGCCTGCGGCTGCGGCGTCGCCAGTGCCGCTGCTGCTCACCCGTCCACCGGCGCCCCCGCCAAGAGGGCCGCTGCTAAAGGCGCCCAGCCCGGCCGCGGTGACCCCACCGGCTTCAAGAATGCAGAGCGCGAGCACGGCGAAAAAGCGACGCGCGATAGTTGCCGGAAGTATCATCGGTGTTCCCAGAGACCAATTTGCAAGGATAGCGAGGGTAATTTACCCGCGCCGACAAGGGAAATGCTTTTTTCGCGGGAAACGCGCCAGTTTGTCGGTGAGTCGCGCGAGAAAGGGTCTCGCATTTACAGTTTGCGAGCAGCATGCATGCCCTAAGGAGCTACCAGCTGGAAAGGCAGGAGTGCAGGCGCCGTGTTTATTTTGCCTTTTCAACTTCGGGTGTGCGGCCGCTCCATTGCATCAGATGACCTTCGTAGTACCCCTGCGTGGAAGTGGACTTGGGATCGAGCCGGCGTGCTTCGGCAAACATCCATTCTGCTTCGGGGAAGCGGCCGAGCGAATCATAGGTGAAGGCAAGCTCAAGGGGGAAGAGTTTGTCCAGCGGCGCGAGGGCGCGACCGTGCTCGAAAGCGAGCAGGGCGGCGAGGTAAAGGGCGTCGCGCTGTTTCGGGTCTTTGATCGTATCTGCCAGATCGCTGCGTGAGCTGCCGAGGTAATCATAGAGATCGGGATTTTGTTTCTCGAACTTTAGGGCGCGCTCGGCGTAGGCGATCGCCTCGGCTGGCTTGTCCTTGTTCCAACTCACGCGCGCGCGTTCGGCAAAATACTCGCCTGGGAGAAAGCGGAGGCTTTGCACCGCCAGAACGATGGCAAGGGCAGGCGCGAGGAGGCGCCAGGAGGAAAATCGCACGAGTTCCTGCTCACCATGCGGCTGACCGGCATTGGCGAGCAGGGCGAAAACCACGGCCATGAGCAGCACGTTGGCGGGAATGTGGAGATTAAAATCAACAACGGAATGCACCATGTAAGCGGCGACCGCGCCGAGCGCGCCGATCTGAAGCGCCATGGTGTTACTCGGCAAACGCGGCGAAAGCGCGGCGCGTTTTGGCCCGAGGCGCTGAAAATTTCTCCAGCCATTCCAGAGATGGACGCCGAGAAAGGAGAGGAAAAGCGCAGCGCCGGCGATGCCGTATTCGGCGAGCAGATGAAGGTAATCGTTGTGCACGTAAATCGGGTCGAGCTCGACCCCTTCGGTGCGGAATATCCGGCCGTAGTAGAGATAGGTGCCGCTGCCGGTGCCGAAGAGCGGATTGAGGCGCCATTGTTGCAAAGCCGCTTTCCACAACAGCAGCCGCACGTTTTTGTAATCGAGAATGTGCGTGCGCTCGGCCAGGTGCTCGTTGGCGTGAAAGAGAAAAGCGATGAGCGCCCCGAGAGCGAGCGCCGCTACCAGAGCTCCGCCGGTCGCGCGCCAGAAAATGCCACTGCCGCGCTGGCGCAGCACCATTCCACTGAGAATCGCGAAGACCCCCAGGCTCGCGCCCACAGCGAGGAATCCGCCGCGGCTTCCGGTCAAGAGCAGCCCGGCATAACAAACCGCGACCGCGTAGGCGAGGAGCAGTTTCGCCCAGACCGGCGAGCGCCCCCAGCAAACGAGACTCACGCCCATCACTCCGGCGACTTCCAGGAAGCCCGCGAGATGATCCGGACAAACATAGAAGCCGCTGGCGCGATGCCCGTAATCGAAGCGCTGCAAAAAGGAAAACGGCATGAAGTTATTGCCGTAGCGGAATTGGATCAGGCCGACCAAGACGTGCGCGAGAGCGAAGACGAGCAGGGCGAAGAAGAACCCCACGCGCAACGGCGCGGAAGTGAGCACGGTGGCAAAGATGAAGTAAACGATGAGGCCGGCGATGACGGAATAAATGTCTGACCGGGCCAGGTAAGGCACCGGTGAAAGCAGCGCCCGCGTGAGGATGTAACCGAAGAAAATCGCCGAGGCGGCAAAGCAGAGCTGGCTGGGCGAGGGTTGGGCGCGCCGCAGAGTGAGAAGAGTAAGCAGTGCCGCCACCGCCAGCACCACGTAGCCCGGATAACTGAAGAGCAGCCGCGTGCCGCCGATGAGTAGCTGGACGACGAGCACGGCCAGTCCGATAAGGACGACCGCGGTTATCTCCGGAGCACGGGCTTTCTGCTCCCCGGGCACGCGCAATTTCAACTTCGCTGCGTCCGGGGTAGAGATTGGCAAACGTGCAGCTGCCGAGCCTCGCGACGCAGTTGACGCAGTAGCTGACGAACTCTAGCTCAGCTTAACGATTCGTTGTCGGCGTGATATGGCAGCTTCCGCGCGTCGCGCCCGGATGCGTGCGCAAAAACTCATCGACCTTACTGCACTCGATGCGTTTGTCTTTATTCTTATAACACACGGTGCACATCTGCGGATGAGGCGTGGGGGTATGT